>CAYNZR010000063.1:0-3904 GCA_964401785.1 uncultured Candidatus Saccharibacteria bacterium | reverse complement strand
TACATCAAGAAGCATTTGAAAATGAGGATATTCTTGGGTTATACTACTGTTATAGCAAAGCTGGTGTAGCTGCTTCCAAAGGTGAATGTACAGCTTGTATGTGAAATAGGAAACCAAGCCAGAACCAACTGAGCCGATTCTGCGCGTTTCGCTTGTTGGGGAAAAAGTTTAAAAATAACTTGCTGAGGTAGCTATGCTTGTGTATAGTTACCTCATACCAACCGATAAGGAGAACAAAATGTTTTACATGAATATCAATGTAGCTGGCTGCGGTGGCGCAAAGTTGCAATTCTCGCGTGTTGATTCCCGCGAGCAAGTTGTTCAAATGATGGCAGCTTGCCTGTTGGAAGCACGCCCAAAAACAGAAGTCCCGGAAAACTACATTGCAAACTTGATGGCCGAGGTTTGCAATAAGGAGTGGAAGTTGGTAACTGGCAACGATTTGCAACGTTACCGCTCGGAATACGTTTACTTGGAGAAAGATGTGATGCTTACTATCACTCAGGTTGAGGAACGCAACCATGTTAATAGCCGGGAATGGTACTCGTGAATATCCGTGGATTTCAAAAAGAGCTGAGGGCGGTAAGCCTTCGGGCTTCCATTATTGACAGAATTAAGGAGAATAAACATGAAACAATTTACCCCTGAACAACAAAAACTAATCGTAGAATATCGTAATGAATACGTAAAGAATTGTGCTGAAATGGATCGTCTAAAAGAGAATATCAAATTTGGTTTTGAATCACTGTTTGATCGTCTTGGTGTTGATACCAAAGAAGATAAAGAAACTGTAAAAGCTGTCAAACTTGGTTTCAAACTGTATTACAATGAAACCAAAGATGAACAACTTTCAATCACTGAGAATGCTGCATTTATTGCTGAAATGGGGGAATAATGACTAAACAAAAACTATATGCAGCACGTACACAACCTGACGTATACGCTATCACAGAAGAAATGAAAGAAGCAGCTCGTAAGCGTTATAATGAACAGCGTACCAAACGTCCCCCTAAAGAGAAGAAGGAGAAACGTAAAGAAGCTCCTGTGGTGGCAAAGAAAAAGAAGTAATCAATAGGTAAAAATAAAGCCCCTTCCAATTACGGATAGGGGCTTTTGTATTATGCAGAAGGTCTTACCCATACAGCATAAGATTCAAGCGTTATGGTTTCAACTATGTTAGTGAGTTGTCCGCCAATTATGATGTCAACAGCAGCAGTTGTATCAATTGTAGAATTTGTTGTACCAGCAGCACTACCAAAGTGATTTGAAGCTGCTGCTAGAAAACCTTTCTGTGAATTTGTGGCGTTACTATTTCTGATATAACAATTATTTTGAACACAGGATGTATTTGTTGGTGAAGTGTTTAGATATACTGTACCAGACGTACCACCAAATCTTACACGAAGGTTTTTAGCATTAGCACTATTTGTATACGAGAAGAATGTTTCTACTTCCACACTACCATTAGCTAATAGAATATTACTAGGTAATGTAATAATCGCTCTAGCTGTCCCAGAAGAACCAGTTTGATCTGTAAGAGTTCCAGTAATAGAAATAGGATTACTGTTCTGTGCAATTAATACTTTACCACCTTGAGGATACCAATTAGTACCATCTGTAAACCATGTTGAACCTCCTACACCTACATCAGAAATGTATACAGGTACTCCAACAGGAAAAGCATTTGCAGCAGGTTTTGTAGCCCATGTCAATACAGGACGTTTGGGAGAATTAATTCGTGCTCTTGCCATTATACAGTTTCCTTAATCCATGATGTAGCGTACGTTCCAGTAATATCTGTTGTGTTGTCCAACAAATCAACATCTGTCATGATTACTTTACTAACATCAATACCAGCATTAATATAAATAGCTACCGCGTTTTCATTTAGTTTAACATCTTTAATTACAACATGAGTAATGTCTGCACTATCAAATTGAATACCTCTACCGTTGGTATAAGTATATTCAGTGCCTAGTTTACCACCTTTACAAGCAATCATTCTCAATGATTCTACAGCACCAATTTTCCAATTAGCACTAGTGTTCGTAATGGCTTGACCTGTATTAGTGTAGTAGACCCCTGAGTTGAAGGATAGACAATGAATAAAAGCATGTTCTCTTCTAGCTGGGGCGCCAGAATAGCCACCGATTACCCAACCATTACCGCCACATCTATCTGCGTGACAGTTATACCAAGATGAATAGTTATCATCTAATCTGAAACCACCACCTGTATAACTACCTGAACCATTATTACTACCACAGGCTACGGCATGACAATGTAAGTATGTTCCACTACCACCTTGTGTATAAAAACCATAACCGGAACTTGTTGACGAACTACCACCATCTACGTATACTTGTACACAATGCGCATCATATACATAATAATTCTGATTCAATCCATGACGTTTTGGCTTACCAATTTCAACATTGTATAACGTGTGTTCAGCAACATAGGAAGAAGCCGTTCCTAGCACAGCAATACCATCTCTAGGAGCCTGATGAATGTTCACATTGTGAATAAATGGTTTCCAAATATTACCGCTTGCATCCGATTGGATATTAATTGCATCACCTGTGTTAAAGGTTGCAAAATCTGAATCTTCCCACCGAATTCCTAAGTCTATGATAGCTGTTCTACCAATACTGCTACCGTGATAAGAAGTCCAGATTCTAATTGCATCGGTATCTGATTTCATGATAAGATGTGTATTTGCTGCACCTTTACCACGAATGCTAATTCTATCCCGCAGATAGATTGGAGTATCTAAATAGATATTTCCAGAAGGTAGTAGTACTGTACCTCGTTTAGATGTAGAGTTGTAAATTGCTTCAATAGCTGCCTGAATTGCACCAGAAGCACTTGTTGTTTGCCCAATAACATACCCAAAGTTTTGAATGTCATAGATATCGCCACCAGCAGCAGCGATACCAGCCATTCTTAACCTACCTTGTGTATCAACAGGAATCTGATCTTGTTGCACATAACCTGTAACAACATTACCACCAACTCCTGCGGATACTACAATTTCATTATTTGAGTTTACAGGCCATACTGATTGAGAAATACCCATATTAAACTTTCATTAAGCAGCAGTATCACATTTAACACGAATGGTAGCTGAGTCATCATTATAAGCGGCGGCACCAGCATTCACGATACGTTTAATCCAAACAGCTTTGTGTTGCCCAGCAGGAATATCACCAATTGATAGGGAGGCACCTTCTGATGAAGGAGCACTGAAAGTAACTCCGGTAGGTGCAGTATTCTCATTTGCAACAGTTTGTTCTGTACCATTTACAGCAGAACTACCTAAAGCAATTTCAATACTTGTATCTGTACTCGGAGTATTGGTAACAATCCAAATTTTAGCAGATTGCATTGTTAATGTACCATGATTATTATGTACATATACACAACGGTACTCTGTATCACCACTTGAAGCTTCTGCTGAAGATACTACATCAAATAAATTATGTAGACCAGTACCTACATTGGTAGAGCTTTTAACACCACCTAACGAGGCATTGACATCTGTGTTACCTGCACCGCCTGATAGACGATATTGAATATCTGTAGAGATAATTGGCATTTTAAATCCTTATGATTGTTTCTTGTTTATTTAATTCGATGATTCTTTGTTGCTTACTAACTTTGATAAGTCTATTTACAACCCCTGATGATGTTGTAATACTATATCTAATCAATAAATCGTTTCCAACGTAACCTGCTGAATCCCAACGAAGCGTTACATCACTGTTTGTAATTGAATTAACATTAAAATGTACTGTAACATCTGAGGCAATTGCTTCTGAAATACTCCATCTTACCAATTCATCTACGGATACTGAAGAGTTGATATCCCAATCAAATTGAAAATCACTGAAAGAACTTGTTA
>CAYNZR010000062.1:0-3956 GCA_964401785.1 uncultured Candidatus Saccharibacteria bacterium | reverse complement strand
ACAAAAGTAGTCATGAATATATCGTATCATATTTTGAGGTATACTTAAGTCATGAAAGAATCGAATTCTTGGGAACTTTATTCTGACAATGAACGAGCTTGGCAAGCAATGCTTACCGACTGCGCAAATGCAAAAACCAGCATCGTTCTCGAACAATTTATCTTTGTTAATGATGAATATGGCCAAAGACTGATCGACATTTGCAAGAACCGTGCCAAAGAAGGAGTTCATGTACGTTTCCTCTGGGATGCGGCAGGAAGTTTCACATTGTGGGGTGCAGAACTAGTCGATGATCTGCGCAAATCTGGTATAGAACTTCTATTTTGGAAAACATTAATACCGGGTTTTTTCAGCATTCCAAATGTAAAATCATGGTTCTTTCGCAATCACAGACGTACTCTCGTAGTAGACGAATCGATCGGTTACACAGGGAGTATTTGCGTGTATGACAATTACAAAAATTGGCGCGATACCAATGTTCGACTCGAAGGGCCAGTGGTCAAAGAAATGAAAAATGCCTTCGAACAAATGTGGGCACGTGCTACTCACAAACAACGACCACGATTCAAGAAATCATCTAGGACAAATGAGTTTCGCTACCTTACGAATTACCCCGCTCCAGGCAGACGACATATCTACTCAGAAATACTGAAAGCGATCCGTAAAGCAGAAAATAATATTTATATTACTGTACCCTACTTTGTCCCTACTCACCGACTACTACGTACAATCAAAGCTGCAAGCCAAAGAGGTGTCGATGTTCGAATTATTCTTCCAGAAAAATCAGATCATTATCTTGTTGATCAGGGAGCAAGAGCTTTCTTTGGTAGTCTATTGAAATCAGGAGTAAAAATTTATCTTTATGCCGGCAATATTATTCATAGCAAATCAATAACTATAGATGATACCTGGTCTACAGTTGGATCAATGAATCTAGACAGTGTGAGCCTCTTATACAATTTTGAAGCAAATATCGTCACCACAAATGATCGTTTTTCCAAAGAATTGAAGTTACATTTCTTCCAAGATCTTGAGGAATCAAAACCAGTCCACCTCCGCGACTGGCAAAAGCGCTTCATTGGCGAAAGAATCATGAGTTTTTTCATCCATTTGATCAAGAGGTTTTTGTGATTTTGGATAACGACGAATTAGCTTGCTTTTATAAGCCATATATGCTATAAATATGGCTCTAATCGTAATCTTTGAAACATTGGCAATAAGAGTCAAAATCAATCATCAAATCAAGGCGCCTGAACTACGCGTCATAACGGCCGAAGGAGAAAATCTCGGTGTTATAACCTTTGCGGAGGCCATAAGGAAGGCTCAAGAAACTGGGTTAGATTTGATAGAGATTTCCCCGACTGCAGTGCCACCTGTCGCAAAGATAATGGATTATGGGAAGTATAGTTACGAAGAAAAGAAAAAAGCCAAAGCAAGCAAAGTCAACAGTCAGACCAGCGAGCTCAAGATCGTCCAAGTCAAGATCGGCACAGGAGATCATGATCTAGAACTCAAAGCAAAAAAGGTCTCCGAATGGCTAGGCGAAGGAAATAGAGTAAAAATAGACCTATTCCTACTTGGTCGCTCCAAATACATGGAGATGAACTTCCTAAAAGAAAGACTCGAAAGAATCTTGAAACTTGTAACCATTGAACACAAAATAACTCAAGATGTTACAAAAGGACCAAAGGGGCTCTCGATCGTAATCGAAAAGAAATAATTTAAACAATTTTATACAGAAATATTAATAACATGATCAAATCAAACAAATCATACTTGAAACGTTTCAAGATAACTAGAAATAAAAAGATTATTTCTCGACGTCCTGGTCAAAACCATTTCAATGCAAAGGAACGCACTAGTACCAGTATGTCCAAGAGACGCACTGCTGTAGTGAGCATGAGTAACAAAGCAAGAAGTCGTTTTCTAGCCAATATTTAATATCCATAATCAACTATCATGACAAGAGTAAAGAAAGGAGTAAATGCACTTAAGAATCGTCGATCAATATTGAAAGCCGCAAAAGGTTTTCGTTTCCGCCGATCAAATACAGAGCGTGCAGCAAATGACGCTCTCATGCATGCAGGAGCATATGCTTTTGCACATCGCCGAGACAAGAAAGGTGACTTCCGCCGTCTCTGGAATGTACGCATCAATGCCGCAGTTCGTCCATTCGGACTATCGTATTCTAGGTTTATCGATGCTCTAAAGAAGAAGAACATCATCCTAGATCGCAAAACTCTATCCACTCTTGCAGAATCCAATCCAGAAGCATTCAAGAGAATTGTTGAATCGGTTAAGTAATCAATTCGCAAAATCATTTACAAAAACCCCTCGAAGGGGTTTTTGTTTATTTAGAAATGAATTGGTTGCACCAAACAGGAACATAGTCTTCTTCGAGGCCGCCAGAATTCTGCAGAATTCTGGCTTAATCCTCGGGATTTTGTGCTCAAAATCCCTGCGGAGCCTCTCAGAAGGCTATGTTCCTGCTTGGTGCACACCTAAACAACCAATCACTCCAAAGTAACTACATCCCCCACCTCAGGTGCTATGGCTTTGATATTGAATTCATCATTGATACGTTGAGCGAGATACATCGCTGAGCGAGGTTCACCCATAACGACGAATACTTGCTTGAGATTTTCTCCAGTACCGACAAAATCGAGGAGCCTATCACTATCTTTGTGAGCAGAATATCCGTACAAGACTTCGATCTTGGCTTTGACTTTCACTATATCACGATAAATTTTGACTTTACGAGCACCATCTGCGAGTTCGCGACCAAGAGAACCAGCAGACTGATAACCGACTAGTAAAATGGTATTTTTTGGATCTGGCAAGTATTTTCTTTCATGACTGATCACCCTTCCTCCTATCGACATACCAGAACCTGCCAAAATAATCTTTGGTCCATGGGTATTTTCTATCTCTTTTGATTCTATACTGGTCATCGTAAATTTGAGGTGAGGAAATGAAAAAATATCGTCACCAGAACTTATCTGATTTTTTATTTTTTCATTGAATAGTTGCTTGTTTTCTGCATAGATCGCAGTTGCCTTTATGGCCATTGGAGAATCGACGAAAACCGGAACATTTGGAATCTTTTTCTTTTCCACCAGATTATTGAGTTCATACAAAAGAACTTGAGTCCTATCAACGGAGAAAGTCGGTATTACTAGGGTGCCACCTTTGCCCATGCATTCATTTATTATTTGCATGAACTTGTTTTCTCTACCCTCTTTGCCTTCATGATTGCGATCACCATAGACACTTTCCATTATTATATACTCGGCTTCGCCGACACTTTCTGTATCTCGTAACAAAGGCGCTGGAGAATTACCGAGATCTCCAGTGAACAAAACTTTCAAACTTTTACCATCGTCACTTTTTAGATTAAATTCATACATTGTCGAACCAAGAATATGACCAGCGTCTTTTGCTATAACATCTATACCTTTTGAATAATTAAAAGCATTATGATATTCGACAGTCTTCCATTGACCAAATATCCTAACTACATCATCAGCATTATACAGAGGTTCGAGTCCGTCTTGTTTGGCCTCCATAGCCAAGATTCCGACAGCATCCTCAAGCACCACCTCCGCCAAAGCTTTCGTCTGTGATGTCGAACAAATCTCACCTGTAAAACCATCTTTCACCAGCTTTGGAATACGACCCACATGATCCAAATGGGCATGAGTTACAAACAATACATCGATCTCACTCGGTTCATATTTCCATGGCTTTCTATTTTCCTCTGTAGCCACCTTTTCTCCTTGTACCAAACCGCAATCTACCAAGATTTTTTTGTTGTTCGTCTCCAATAGAAAGTTTGCACCCGTCACTGATCCAACCCCACCGCAAAAGGTAATCTTTGGTTTGTTCATTGCTCAATTATATTATTGATAGTGGTACGGAGCAATGTTTTCATTTTCTTCAGAACTCGCAGACTCGCA
>CAYNZR010000061.1:0-3966 GCA_964401785.1 uncultured Candidatus Saccharibacteria bacterium | reverse complement strand
CAATCTTTTTGCCCAATTTTATTTTTTTATAATTAATAGAATTTTGATCTTGTTCCAAAGCCAAAATTTGAAAGCCATCTTTCTTGAGCTTACGAATAGTAGCTTCTCCGGTCTCTAGATATTCCCAAGATACTAGATCCTCTGCCCCAAGAGCTACCTTGGCAAAATCTTTTCTTTTTTGTGAAAAACGATCGAGTGGTGTCGGTGTTGTACCTAGACAATAGATCTTACTGACTCCAGCGGTTTCTGCGGTGCGAAAAATCGATCCAACATTGTGGACACTGCGGATATTGTCTAGTATGAGTACGATATCTTTCATATTTTATAAAATACCATATAATACTCACATACAAATAACAATATCAACATGCTTTCAGTCTTTCCTTATTTATTATCATTTCAGTCATTATCTCCATTCATAATCAGACTTACTCTAGGAGGAGTATTCCTATATTGGAGCTTCAAAACTTTTTCCAAAAAGAGACTAGATACACAAACAAAAACTATCGCACTCTTAGAAAGCTTGACTTCACTATTCCTAGTTGTAGGACTCTGGACTCAGGTAGCCTCCCTCATTATTGTTATTGATCTATTATCGAGACTCTACTTCAAATTCAAAAACAATCAGCTCTTTAGTGATGGTGTAAATTATTATTTCATTCTTCTTGTTTTGGCTGTATCTCTTCTGTTTTCTGGAGCTGGTTTCCTAGCATTTGATCTTGCTCTTTAGGATTGTTCTTCATATATTTTCTCAAATACATCGCTACTCCCACACCGATACATAGCACGACCACGACAAGCAGAATATTCAACAACCATTTGTTGGCTTCAGTAAATGGTACAACTTCACCTTTTGGTGGTACATACGCACCGTTTGTATTTTCTTCACCGAGAGCAAGAGTTGGAAGTTTTGCCGTTTCTATATAAGAAGCAAAGCTCGAAATATCATATCGAGGTTTTTGTGCGGATGGATTGCCATAATATAGTTTGTAATATCGAAGAGACTTTGCCTCAAAAACTATTTCGTACAATGGACCACCAACAAAAATCCTGTTATCTATTGATATTGCAGGATTATCATCATTGACGACCGAAAGTTTGATATACCTAGCCCGAACAGTCGGATAATTTACAATATTTGAGACTCCACTAAATAGTGATGTCTTGATACTCGATATGGAACTCTGACCGATATATCTCCATCCACTTTCGGTAGTCGAACCGTTTGAGGCTTCTACGACCACACGACGATTGTAATTTGTATCCTTGGAACTCAAAGTTATCGAATTACTAAATATATTCTCTTTGCCCAAATCGACAACAATCTCTGTCAATTTTTTGGCTGGGTTATCGGAAATATTGGCATTGTATCCTTCGCTATAACTTGGCAAAGACAAACTAACACCACCAGCCAACCTTACAGCATTTACTACTACCCCACCTTCTTGACCGCTACTTATCACTACTTTGAAATATCTAGCAGTATTTGGAGAGAAATTGACTACGCTTTTGCCTTGCTTGCTACCTGTCGCAGGATCTGTAAATGAAAATATGTAACCATCTCTTGTAACCAAAGACCATCTAGAATCTTCGAGAGCCAGCGGAACATCAGATGAGTAGACAGAGACCTGACGTCGAAAGTCCGGCTTTGAAATTACAAAATCTAGACTGGTCTTTATTACACCAGCTTTGTTTGTATCAACGACAAACTTTGTGGAACCATCATTGGCAGTAACAGAATTGATAATACCCGCATTCTCGGCAACAACTGCTGGTCTGATATCTTCTGTAACTACATATGGCGTCTCTACTCCTTTGTCATCAACTACTCTCAAATCATTTAGATTATCGCTTGACCATGAGATATTGTTTGGCAATCTAACCTTGACCATCCCCTCGTCTGAGCCGACAACATTGCGATAATATTGCCAATTTTCTTGATCAAATGCACCACGAGCCTGTGAAGCCAAAGAAAACATCATCACCAATGAGACAATTATTTTGAAGTGTTTATTCATAATTTTTATCATTTTATAGACGATCTTTGTATTTTGCATAAGCGAAAGATGCAACAAGAGCAATGATACCAAAGACTACAAATGAGATAATCCTATATAGCTGACCCAAACTCCAAACATCGAACAATACCTTTATAGCAGTGATCAGGAACAATGCAAGTCCAAGCCTTCTTACACTTGATATTCTCTTTGCAAAACCAATCGCAGTCAAAATCGCCGCATACAAAGTCCACAAGATCGACACCCAAGTATTGGAACGATTCCTCAAGCTTTGGGACACACTGTTATATGTACTGTACGAACCAAGATTTGAATCATAAGTATTATCGAATATCTGATTTTGTCTATTTTGAATTTGATAATTTTCTGAAGCGATTCTAATTTGATTGTTATAATATTTTGTGACCTCAGACGTGAGAGCGTATACCGACAAAATATTTGCAATAATTACAAAAACCATTATTCCGCGCTTCTGGATTTCGACGGTTGTACTACCATACTTCTTGTAGAAGAATGCGATCACATAAGCAACCACTATTGCCAATACAGTAACAACAAAAGCGGTATTGAAGATAGGAACAAATGAACTTCGATCAAAATTGTCTCCAATCCAAACGAGAAGATCTAGAAGACCTATACTGTATACAACCACTCCCATAACCTGAAAACCTCGATTACTAATGATAGAAGCGATGAAATACAAAGCTACAGACTCAATAAGCCAAGCAACAGCGATCCACGGACCGTCGAATTGCAGAGGTACAGCGAGAGACAAGAATGTTACGGCCAACCCCGGCAGGAATATATTGAGAACTTTGTCTCCCGGATTGGCTTTGTTTACCATGAAAGCGAAAACCATATATACAATAGCCACAAAAACCGAAGCAAAACCTAGTATAGAATGATGATTTGGATTGAGTATGATATAACCCAAAACCGCCAAGGCAAAAGCATTTGCTCCAATCAAGAAGAAATCTGCATTATCACTCTTCGTACCAGCGACAACACTGCGCATAATATTTGCAAGAAGGAAAATTACAAAAGTTACAAAACAGAAAGTCAGAGTTGGCCCGAGAACATTGGAAGAATAATAGACTCCAAACCAAACCATAAAATTTATTGCCGTACCAGCAAATGACAGGATGTTGAGCTTTGGCCATTTCTTGAAAAAGGATATACCGAGCACTCCAGCATTGATGATGGAGAGATAAGTAAATAGAGACAACATATTGTTCCCTACATAACCGACAAGGAAAGGTGTAACAAAAGCACCGACAATACCAACAAAAGACAACGTTATAGTTGCATTAACAATACTAATAGCAAATGTTAATGCAGTTACACCGATCATGAGGAGGCCAGCAACGGGAGCAGTTATGAGGTGATAGAAAGAATATGCCGAGAAGAAAGCGAGATACAGTATGCCACTTCCCCCTCCCATAAGCAGATCAGAATATTTGAGATACTTCTTTCGTAACACCTGACCTACAACCAAGAATGCCACACCGATCATCACCCCGATCATGACTCGACCAGTTGGACCAACCCAATTGTTTTCGAATGCATATTTCAAGAAGAATGCGACACCTATGAGAACTGCTGCAACACCGATCCTTCCCAAAATCTTACCCGAAGACTCTTCGTCATGTTTTGAATATGAAAGAGGTTTTTGATCGGGGCTTGAATTTGTCAGATTTGCCACCGGAGCAGAAGAAGGAGCAACCCCTTCTCGTGCAGGTTCTGTATTTGTTGTGGATGCACTAGGGGCGACTGCTTTTGCTGTTGCTTCTACTTTGCCTGTTGCTTTGTTTTCGAGAGTAGAAATTCGACCACTATTCCTAAGAGTGATAATAAAAAGCATAATTATAGCTATCCAAAGTAGAAACATGTTAATGATGATTATTTATATGAGGTAATTATAGAATAAATGGGGAGAAAAAGCTTTTGT
>CAYNZR010000060.1:0-3986 GCA_964401785.1 uncultured Candidatus Saccharibacteria bacterium | reverse complement strand
AAATTTCTCATGATGTAAGATCTGATATCAATTATCCAAATAAGATGCGACCAGCAGAGAACCCTGGATACGATACAAAGTACGATGGTGGTGCTGTACCCCCTGTGTCGGAGCAAAAATAATTTTTAATAATTAAAATAATAAAAAACACGCGCCGAGGGTATCGGCGCGCGGTGTCCACATATCTGTGATCTGGTCAGCTTCAGCAGTGGTGGTAATTAGTGATGACAATTTCGGGATACTGCAGTCGGAGTTCGTTGAGAACCTTGTCGACCTCCGTACTGTCAAAGTCATCACTCCAGAAAAAATCACAGCATTCAGCATTTCCTTTGTTATAAGGAATAACTGTGGTGTCCAGTTTTCCTGAGAACATTAGTAGGACAAATGTTCTTACTGTGTCTCTTCCGAGAGGGAAAGTGATGAGGACTCTCTTGCCTCTGCATCTTTCGGTGTAAGTAGTCTCACCGATCGGAAGTGGTGGCAACCTACGATTATTCCTTTCCACCCTTACGTCCATACAGGCTTGGCAGAAGAAACCCTCGGTATTGGTCGGCACCAGTGCGCCACGATTATGACAGTAGTCTACGTTCGTTACCCCACAATCACTGCACGGTACTCCGGGATAATGTCTACAAGTTGTGTTAGGCATAATCTTGTCTTCGTTGTTAAACTGCGGTTCTTAACAAATCTTACTCACAATAAAAATTAAATCAACCCAATATTATTTAGAAATAATTTTCGTAAAAAATTATGCAAAATTTATAAAATAATTTTATTCAAATAAAAAAAGTTATCCACTTTTTTGAAAATATTTTCACAAATATTTTTTGTAGATGTTATTATTAAATTGTATCGGTCGAATACTTTTATAAAAGTTATCTCGCAAATTAAAATGGCAAAAAAAAGAAAGACCTCCTCAAAAAAGAAGACAAAGAAAACCAAGTCAAAGAAGCGCAAATAGTCGCAAGAAAAATCTCCGAAAGGGGATTTTTCTTTACAAAAAATTATAATGAAATTTGTTATTTTTTTGTAACATTTTTATAAAAAAGCAGAGCCGTCGGTGAGGACGGCTCGTGCGCGCATTGGGAACGACTAGATTCCCATTAGGTGTCGAATAGCGTCTTCGACACTGTAACTACTATTTTCATTCGGCATGAGATCACGAAGAAAACCCGTATCAATACCCATTGTAACGACGGGCGAGTGTTTCGGGTGTCTCGTAGCAGTCGGAACAGAATCAGCACAATCTTGAGTTGCTCCAATAAGACATCCGCAAAGACAATTTCTGCCAATTGTGTCTTCGATTTTGCCACCTTTACGAAGGTAGTCGGCGATTGGTTCTGAAGGACAACGATAGCCGATTGAACTGTCTGGCAAGCGATAGCAAGATGCCAGTGCTCCTTGATCGCATAGACGAATCTCGCTTTCGTAAATGTCTCGTTCTGATATCGTTTCCTGTACACTAGCTACATTGAAGGGGTAGCCGGTTGGAGATATTCGCGGGTTTTTGAGGACGACGAGTTCTCCTCGATAACCGCGTCGTCGTACCTCCTGAGTAATGAGTTTGTTCATTCCAGACTCTTCACAAAGTGCAAATGCGGTTCCAATTTGGACACCTTGTGCACCCTCACTTATTGCCCAAGCTATGGATTTGCGAGATGCACAAGATCCGCCAATCCAAAAAGGGAAGTTTAGTTTTTTCACTTCCTTAAAATCGACTTCATCTCTTGGTCCGTATATAGGTTGTCCGAGAGGGTCGAGTGTAACTCTGCCCCTAGGTGGAGCATTGTGTCCACCAGCCGTATGTCTCTCGATTACGAAACCTTGAAGACTGTCAGCGGGGATTTTGTCGGCATAGAGTTGAGCTAGGACATGAGATGAAACAATCGGTAGGAATGCCGGGCGCTTCATCGGAGGCAAATCTCTCCCGAAGAACTCCCAAGGATTGAAAGTGACTTCGGTTGTTTCGTGTTCGCCATTAATCCCAATTACAGGTATGGGATAGCGAAGTGTTCGGTTTTGAAGCAAAGCATCAAAGACGCCAGGGACTTTGAGAATTACTCCTGCACCCATGGTTACTACATCGACCCCTGCCATCATGGCACCAGTGACGTAATAGATGAGTGGCATCGCAATCTTCTCCAGGTAGTTGATACTGACAGGCTGATTGTGTCCTTCTTTAGACAGCCAGACAAATGCAAAGTTAGCCGTGACTGCAAGTTCGATCCATCTTTTGGATGGATCGATACGATATACGGGTGCGGTTTTTTTGCCACAACCAGTTTCGTCGTAATACTCGCTAACAACTCGCTCTGCCACATCCGCAAAAGGAAAGTGGGCTAAAGCGCGTCTGTAGTGACCACCAGGATCACCTCGTTGAAGTATTAGCACCATTATGCGTTCGGCGGCCGTACCAGAGACTGTCCCGAGTCCTTTGATACCGAGCTTCTCACAAGCCTTGCTGAAAGCATTAACCAAGAATGGCGAGGAGATATAGACTCCCATACCACCCAGGATTATGCGTAATCCGTTTAGAAAAGAATACATATTTCCTCCGTGGTTATTTGTTTGTCAACGACCAATTCTTGCCTATATTGTACCATTTGTTGCTAGTATCGCCTTTTCCATGTAATATCGAAATATGAGCATATTTTCATATATAAAGAAACATAGCGTAATATCATCTATTTTGGTTATTGTGGCCATAATCATAGCTATTTTGGCTAGCCGAAATGGCTCATCTATTACTCCTACAGAGACGAATACCACAGCAAAAAGAGTTACTCTAGTCGCTGTAGAAGATTATCGCTCTGGTAATGACTTCGTAAGCACAACAGGTCTGGTCACTAGTCGAGGACAGGTCGATCTCAAGAGTCAGTTTTCTGCACCTGTGCGAGAGGTCTATGGACCTATAGGTAGACAAGTCGAACAGGGTGAAATAATAGTCGAACTCGAGAACGCAGATGTCCGTGCCCAGCTCGAACAAGCAGAAGCATCACTCGATCTTGCTAATAGTCAATTTGAAAATAGTGGTATATCAAAAGCCTCTTCGAGAAGCAGTGCCATCGATAAGGTGAGAGATAGTTATGTCAAAGGTTACGAAGTTGTCATATCGCAAATAGATCCACTGTTGTTCAATCATGATGGTAATGGTGGTCGATTGACATCTTTTGTTGTCGATTCCAAATTGAGCAATCGCATCACTCTTACTAGGATTGATCTCAAAACTATTTTTGAAAAATGGAAAAGCATGAGTGACAACCTCAGTGATACTTCTACGGATAGTGAGATCAATTCTGCATTAGCATATTCATTACAAAATCTAAATATCATAGACAAACTTTTGGGAGATATTTCTCAAGTCCTAAATGATTCTGCAATTTATTCCAATAGTTCATTTTCTACTTTCCTCTCTACATGGAAAGGAGTCATTTCTGGTTCACGAAATGCTATAAGCGGAACTATTTCTAGTGTTATCGCTTCGCAATCAGCGTTCAATTCTTCCAATACAGCCTACAACTCCTCATCACAAGCACAGGTTGCTCTCGCTAGTGCGGGACTTCGAAATCTAGAGGCTCAGTATGCAAAGACTGTCATCCGTTCTCCGATAAATGGCAAGATAGCAGGTTTGCCTCTAGATGTAGGTGAGCTTGCAAGTCCAGGACAGATAGTCGCTACCGTGATCGGAGAACAAGGTCTCGAAGTCAAAGCATATACAAGTGGATCTGATATCGATAGGGTCAAGGTCGGATCAAGAGTTCTCATAAACGGTCTTTCTATCGGCGAGGTCAGTAGTGTCGCCCCAAGTATTAGTAATTCAAATAGGAAAGTCGAGGTCAAGATCGCTATCGATGAAGCAAGTAGTACCAAGTCTCTCACTGTAGGCGAAACCGTCCAAGTAAAGATAAAAGCAGATGCAGGTAGTCAGAATATAGAAAATAATTCAAATTTGTATAAGTTGCCAATCCAAGATGTAAAAATAGAAC
>CAYNZR010000059.1:0-4064 GCA_964401785.1 uncultured Candidatus Saccharibacteria bacterium | reverse complement strand
CAACGCTTTTGTAAAGCGAAGGTCCCCAGTTCAAGTCTGGGAGGTGGCTCCGAGTTTCAGCATAAAGTTGTAAATTGAAAATAAAAAATACAAAATGATGAGCAAATGTGTTATTATTGTTGCAATATGGAACCTAACAATATAGATCAGGATCTGCCAGTTAATGTCTCAGTCAATAATAGTAGTAAAAAATTAAAGATAATCACTATAATTGTTGCTGTAGTTTTAATTGGTTTTTTCATTTGGTGGTATGTGGATAATCAAAAGGTGGCAAAAATAACACAAATTAATAATAAGTCGACAGAAACGTCTAACCTACAAAATAATGAACTTCGTGTTCCTATACTAAAATTTACAGACAATGAGCTGGGAATTACTTTTGAATATCCAGAATCATGGGGTAACACAGTAGTTAGTGTTAAAGCGGATTCTCGGACTTTGGTCAAAAAAATTTCATTTACAAAACAATCGAATCTGTACTTTGAAAGTCTATCGCCAGCCTCAACAATAGATGCCCAGAATTTACAAATTTCACCCGGATTCACAGTAGACTTATCAAAATACTGCAAACAAAACGTTCTTAGCGATAATAACGAGCCACAAACTGATGATCAAGACATTTATCGATTAAATGGCTCAGATGAGTTTGGTACTTGCCCGAGTGATCAGGGAAATATTTCTGCGATTATTTACAGAACAGATAAATCAGTAGATTCTGGAACACCTTCACAAAATATAGTTGTTTCAAAAAATGATTTAGACAAATCAACTGGACTTACCACATTAAAATTTTCTAAAAGATACTATTTAAGAACTCAAAATCCACTTTACTATCCTCTTATTGTTTATCAAGGCGGTATCCCAGATGTAAAATCTCAAAATTATTGTTATTCATCTTGGAACATCCAAGCCGATTCGAAAAAATACATAAAAAACTATAAGTGCATTAGTTATAAAGACAAACCATTTATAGACAAAGCGTTTAGCGATTTCGAAGGTTCTGAATTTAATAAGCACACCGAGTTCGTTTTGAAAGGAATGAAAATGAGCAGTGTAGCAAATGCTGGACAATATTTTTCTAATCACTTTACGGATTTGGTAAAATACGAAGATGCAAAATATAGTTATTTTTACCCAAAAATTTTAGCCCTTGACCGATTGGATAAAGATAGGAAGTTTAATGCAGTTGAAATTGTTACAAGACAATCAGTTGTTCAGGAAGAAAATGAACTGAAAAACTGTGACGGACCGTGCTATGCACCCACTCTAACTTCTCTTGGTTGGGATAATGAAAAAAAACTACTAGAAAATAATCCGCAGGATGGTAATATCAATTGTGTCCAAGGAATAAATGGTAATTCATTGTGTGAGATTAAAACTCTTGGCAAAAATAAATTCTTAGTCCGATATACCGGACGTTATAGTGGTGAATCATTAATTCAAAAAACCTACATAATTTACAATAATGGTATTCGTTATGAAATATCACCACCGGGACTAAGTGGTCAAGGTACAGACCCGCTATTATACAAAAATATAGAAAATCAGTTTATCCAAAAAATTTACGAAAATATTGTACAGACTTTAAATTTATTATAGATACTCGCCAGTGTAATTTCACCGAGATCTCATAACTAGACCACCATCCTAGATAAATCCCCCTTTTTTTGTTAAAGTATTGTCATGGAAAATGAAGTCAAAGGCCACTTGCATCCGATAACCCAAGTGGTGCGAGAAATATTCAAGATCTTTCATGAACTTGGCTTTGCCGTTGCTGATGGACCAGAGCTCGAGGATGAATTTCACAATTTTGATGCTCTAAATGTTCCCAAAGACCACCCAGCTCGCGATATGCAGGACACATTTTGGATCAAAAGTGCAAATGATAAGTCCTCCGACAATGCCGGTAGAAAAGTCCTTCGTACTCATACATCCTCTGTGCAAATCCGCTTCTTAGAAAACAACAAACCGCCAATTAGAATAATTGTACCCGGAAAAGTGTTCCGTAATGAGGCCACTGATGCAACTCACGAAGCTCAATTCTATCAAGTAGAAGCTCTTTATGTAGACAAAAATGTCTCTCTTGCTCATCTCAAAGGTACTCTCGAGCATATGTTTAAAAAGTTATTTGGTGACGATGTTGAGATACGTTTTCGCCCAAGCTTTTTCCCATTTACCGAGCCTAGTGTAGAAGTCGATATGAAATGGAAAGGTAAGTGGCTAGAGATGGGTGGAGCCGGTCTCGTCAACCCAAAAGTCTTTGAGGCAGTCGGTATCAACCCCAATGAGTGGCAAGGTTTCGCTTTTGGTTTCGGTTTAGATCGCATTGCAATGCTCAAGTTTGGCTTTGACGATGTTCGCTATTTGTACAATGGCGATTTGAGGCTGATCAATCAATTTTAGTTCAATTTTATGACTATCAAACCTGGAATTTATTCTCACTACAAGACCGGAAACCAATATCAGGTTCGTTTTGTTGCAAAACATTCTGAAACGCTCGAAGATATGGTTGTCTATGAAGCACTATACAACAATGAGAAGTCCAAATATTGGGTCAGACCAGCCAAAATGTTTGAAGAAATTGTAGAATTCAATGGTCAAAAGGTTCCAAGATTCAAATTTATAAAATAAAATGAAAATTTCAAGAAATTGGTTACAAAAATATTTTGATGAAAAAATACCAGAAGCAGACAAGCTATCTGAGATTTTTACCTTCCATTCTTTTGAAGTTGAAGCTCAAGAAAAAATAGAGAAAAGTGGAGATATCGAAGAAGATCAAGTACTAGATATCAAAGTTCTACCAGATCGTGCTCATTATGCACTATCTCACCACGGTATCGCTTTGGAGGTAGCTGTTAATACGGGATTGAAGCAAAAAAATGGCTATGAGGCGCCGATAGCGCCGGATTTGGATACAAAAGTAGAAGTCGAGGTCGAAAATCCTGATTTTTGCCGAAGATATACGGCAAGACATATCAAGCTTGGCAATATACCAAAACAAAGCCCTATTTGGCTCAAAAATGCCTTAAATTCGATCGGACAGAGGTCTATCAACACAATAGTCGACATTACAAATTATGTTATGTATGACATTGGCCAACCGCTACACGCCTTTGATGCCGATAAGGTCGTCGGTCATATCATAGTTAGAAATGCAAAAGCTGGGGAAAAAATCACCCTTCTCGATGGTCGCGAATTAGAACTAACAACTGAGGATAGTGTCATTGCCGATGAACAAGGAGCCTTGGTAGTAGCTGGTGCAAAAGGTGGCAAGAGAGCAGAAATAGATGAAAATACAAAAAATATCATTATCGAATCGGCCAACTTCCATCCAACCAAAGTTCGCAGAACTTCTACAAAATATGATATTAGAAGTGATTCATCAAAAAGATTTGAAAATGAAATAACTCCTGAATTGGCAATAAATGGCATGCACAATGTTTGTAAATTGATTGCTGATATTATTCCAGGCTCATCTTTTGGTCCGATAACAGATATTTATCCAAAACCAGTTACAAAAACAAAATTTTCATTTGATCCAAAATATATTCAAGAAAGATTGGGTATCAAAATTGAAATTGATCAAATTAAGAAAATCTTGGAAAGTTTGGGCATAGATTGCATATTCGAGACTTCTGCATGGTCTAAAGAATATCAACAGTGCGAAGTTACCGTACCTTATGAAAGACTGGATATAAATGCAAAAGAAGATTTGGTTGAAGAAATCGGTCGTATTTATGGCTATGACAAAATAGCTGGCATATTACCGCCAGAACAGGACACAAAAGATTCCACTATTTTGCCAATTTTCTATGTTTCTGAATTGATAAAATCAACACTGATCAGTCAAGGTTATTCTGAAGTAAGTCTATACTCACTCGTCGACGAAGGACATCACGAAGCGGTCAAACCTCTTGCAAAGGACAAAGCTTTTGCCAGAAGTGAACTTGCAAAGGAAATGATCGGCTGTGTCGAGAGGAATAGTCTTAATGCGGATCTTTTGGGATTACAGGCTATAAAAATATTTGAAATTGGTCATATATTTACCAAGGATTCTGAGAAAA
>CAYNZR010000058.1:1427-4096 GCA_964401785.1 uncultured Candidatus Saccharibacteria bacterium | reverse complement strand
TCAATCTGGATACTGTCGAAGAAATAGGAAGTGTACCAGTATCGAGTGGGGCAAATGGAGTCAAAATTTTGATTCGTGATATAGCCAATGTTCGTGAAAAGGCAGTAAAAAAAGTCGCTTATTCTAGACTGTCTATCGAAGGCTCAGCGCCGAAAAATTCGGTGACTCTATCTCTGGTCAAAAGGCAAGGTTCTTCTGTTTTGGACACAGTTGATACGGCAAAAAAGACTGTCGAGGATTCTCTCAAGAAATTTCCACCAGGGATCACATATGATGTTGGTACTGATATGGCTAAACAGGTCCGTACAGATTTCGAGCAATTGACTCATGACTTTTTGCTTACCGTTTTGTTTGTCTCAATCATTTTGTTCTTGATTGTTGGACTCAAGGAAGCTCTTGTCGCCGGACTTGCTATACCACTTGTGTTCTTTGTCACATTTGGGATGCTTCAGGTGCTTGGTATTTCACTCAATTTCTTGTCTTTGTTCTCTCTCATTCTCTCTTTGGGATTGTTGGTCGATGACGCTATAGTCGTCGTCTCTGCTACAAAGCAATATCTAAATACTGGCAAATTCACTCCCGAAGAAGCAGTTCTCTTGGTTCTTAATGATTTCAAGTATGTTCTTTTGACCACAACTTTGGCTACTGTCTGGGCATTTTTGCCATTGCTTTTTGCAAGCGGAATAATGGGAGAATATCTAAAATCGATACCGATCACAGTTTCGATAACACTCATAGCCTCACTTCTCATTGCTCTTATGATCAATCACCCTCTCGCTGCGGTCTTGGAGAGAATCAGAATGACAAAAAGATTTTTCTATATTATTGAAATAATACTCGGAGCATTGATTGCTCTCCTTGTATATCAAGGCGGACTTGTGAGTTATATAGTGGCCTCATTATTGCTCGTTCTTGAGGTGTATCTCATCTATTGGTATGAGAAGGGTGGTAAGGAATTCTTGATAAAAAATAAAGAATTGTCAGAAAGGGAATGGAAAGATGATGAACTTATTCGCAACAAACTTCGATTGCAAGGCAATCGTGATCATGAAAATCTGGCTCAAAGATTGATCCATGGTATTTTGGATTTTCACAAAGTCTTGCCTATTTATGACAAATATTTTCGACATTATATATTGAATAAAAAGAGACGTAGAATGGTCCTCGCTTCTGTGGTGGCTCTATTTATTTTCTCCGTTAGTCTCATACCGCTTGGTCTCGTAAAGAGTGTCTTTTTCCCAATACAAGATAGCGATTATGTTTTCGTCGATATAAGAACACCAGTGGGGACAAGTCTAGCAGAGACTGACAAGAGAACTGTTGAAATAGAAAATTCTTTGCTCGGTTATACAGACATTGCCAATATGTCTACAATCATTGGTCAGCCAAGTGCAAATTCTGGAAATTTTGGCGCTGGTTCTGGTTCATCAAATCTTGCGTCCATTTCACTTACTCTAAAAGAGGCCAAGGAAAGAAAGCAAAAATCATACGAGTTGGCGGATACGATCAGGAAGGATCTCGAAAGTAAGTCAAAGGGTATGAAAATCCAAGTTTCTACATTGGCCGGCGGACCTCCATCTGGCTCGGCTTTTGAAGCGCATGTATCGGGAGATGATCTCGACAAATTGTCATCAATCGTTCGTGATTTGAAACCGATCTTGTCTTCAATACCCGGAGTTATCAATGTTAATGTTTCTCAGACAGATTCTGTTCCGGAATATACCTTTACGATGGATCCGATAAAATTGTCAGAGAATAATCTAAATGCAAGTTATGTAGGTTCGGTACTTCGAACTGCTGTTTCCGGTTTTGAATTGACCAAGATTATAAAAGGTGAGAAGGAAATCAAACTTACTGCAACTTTTGATGACAAATCAATTCCCGATTTGTCTGCAGTCCAAAATTTGCAGATTCTCAATTTTGCCAAGGAGCCAGTTTTCCTAAAAGACGTTGCAAAGATAGAGCTCAAACCTGCTGTTGATGTGATCACTAGAATAGATCAAAAGAATACTATTATTCTTTCGGCTGGGGCAGATTCGACCACAAATGGTCAGGAGATCCTAGCAGAGTTCGAAACAAAATTGAAAGATTACAATATGCCAAATGGATACAATATTACTTATGGTGGTGAAAATGAACAAAATACCGAATCAGTAACTTCAGTCTTGAGGGCAATGTTGATTGCTCTTGCTCTCATTGTGGCAACTCTCATTATCCAATTCAACTCATTCCGCCAAGCAATGATCGTCTTGGTTCCAATCCCTCTTGCCCTTATTGGAGTATTCATAGGTATGGCAATATTCGATGTGCCACTTAGTTTCCCAGGTCTCATTGGTATATTGGCTCTCTTTGGTATTGTGGTCAAAAATGCGATAATTTTGGTAGACAAAATCAATCTCAACATAAGTAGTGGTATCGAGTTCGAAGATGCTATCGCTGATGCTGGTAAATCTCGTCTTGAAGCAATTTTCATTACTTCAATCTCGACCATTGTCGGTATTCTACCCGTCACACTTTCAAATGAGCTCTGGCGTTCGCTCGGTGGAGCGGTCATCTTCGGTCTTACGTTGTCATCATTTTTAACGTTGTTTATCGTGCCAGCTTTCTTCTTGGTTTTGTTTGGGAATAAGAGGGGGTAGGGAAAAGGTAAGAGGTAAGAGGTAAAGAAC
>CAYNZR010000058.1:0-1417 GCA_964401785.1 uncultured Candidatus Saccharibacteria bacterium | reverse complement strand
GACGGTCTTCATAACTAGCAAATATCGATGCCAAGATGAAGAACTTGTGATCGATCAGTGGTAGGTTCAATCTTTCGTAGAAACTTTTGCTCATATCCATTCCTCCTCGTCGTTGTTAATTCCAAAAAAAGACTACCACGCCGTGCATTATTTGTCTATTTGTGGTATAATACGCTCGTGAAAGAAAAAGAAAAGGCAAAGAAATATTCTATAAAAGGGACTATTTCGACCACCGCAAAGGGGGTCGGTTTTGTTGATGTTGTAGTCGATGGTAAGGGCAAAAATAGTGGTTCCAAATCAAAAGATGATGATTCTATCCATATTGGAGAGGGTCTATTGAACACTGCTCTCAATGGCGATCTGGTTGATATTAGTGTCGAAGAAAAAAGAGTGCAGGGCAAACTAGTTAGAGAAGGTCGCGTGGTCAAAGTCCTAAAACGTGCCAAAGAACATTTTGTGGGTATCGTAAAACAAGAAAAAGGTGAATTTGTTGTCATTCCGGATGACAAAAAAATGTATACAAATCTGGTTTTGAGTAAAAACGATTTTGATAAAATAGCAATCAAAACAAATGATAAAGTCTATGTAAAGATGATTCCATGGCTCAACGCCGAGGTTGCACCTCGGTGCAAGACCATCCGCATCCTTGGTCAAAAGGGAAACAATGATGTAGAGATGGAGTCGATCATCTTGGAGAGTGGCTTTGAAATCGATTTTCCTGCCGATGTAGAAAAGGAGACAGAGGTAGTCGCTATGAACAATCACGAAATAAGCCAAGAAGAAATCTCCAAGCGTCGTGATATGAGAAATGTACTAACTTTCACTATTGACCCATTTGATGCAAAAGATTTCGATGATGCTATTTCTTTTCGAACTATAGAGGATCATGATATTGCAAAAAGACCTTTGTACGAAATTGGTGTTCATATCGCCGACGTGTCTCATTATGTCACCGAGGGTTCGGCGCTCGACAAAGAAGCAATGAAGCGAGGTTGCTCGATTTATCTAGTCGATCGCACTATCCCAATGCTTCCGGAGGTACTTTCGAATGATCTTTGTAGTTTGAACCCAGGAAAAGATAAACTTAGCTTTTCTGCAGTCTTTGTTATTGATGAAAATGCCAAAATTTACAAAAGATGGTTTGGTAGGACTATTATAAATAGTGACTATCGTTTTACTTACGAATCTGCCCAAGCGGTTATTGATAACTCTCCAGAAGCCATTTTGAAATATTCAAATAATATTCAGAATCCTGAAGCGGTAAAACAAGGTCTCAAATATAGAAATGAACTTTTGACTTTGAATAAAATTGCCAAAATTTTGCAAAAAGAAAAATTTAGTAAAGGAGCAATCGAATTTGAGCAAGAAGAAATAAAGTTTCGTCTTGATGAAAATGGCAAACCAGTTGGAGTGATAG
>CAYNZR010000057.1:0-4103 GCA_964401785.1 uncultured Candidatus Saccharibacteria bacterium | reverse complement strand
TTCTTCCTTTTGTCCAGCTTTGGTAACTTCAAAATGAGTAGACCATGCTTCTCTATTGCCTCTGCCTCATCGACGTCGATCTCTGCAGGTAGGGCAATAGTTCTAGAGAACGAACCCCAGTACAATTCTTTTGTAATAAAATCTTCTTCCTCGATTGTTTTTTCTTCTTCTCTCTTGCCGTGAATCGTTACAACATCTCTAGTGATCGAAATATCCAAATCTTCTGGTCGAACTCCAGCAATCATAGACTTTATGACTATTGCATCAGGAGTTTGATAAACGTCGACCGTAAGCTCACCTTCTTGTTCGGTTTCTTTGTCAGTCCATGATGCATCCTCATCATTGTGATCCAAATCATCGGTATTCCTCTCGACCAGCGACTCCTCATCGCTAGCACGGACCACTCCGGTTAATCTTTCAAAGAATGAACGTTTATCTTTTGACATATTATTTTCTAAATTTGTTTTATTATATCAAGAGACTTGAGGTTTGACTACCTTTATCTCTTCGAACAAGATAATGAGTAATACTACCGCTCCCCAAATCCATGCAAACGTTTTCAGAGTATCAGATGTTGTACCGTTAATTATAGATAAATTGAAAGCGGAGTGCAATGTGATAGCTGTTACTAACCCAACTATAGTTGCAACTATCTTCGCAAAATATCCTTTATAAAATACATAGCCCAAAGCAAAACCGATCGAAGCAGAACTTACTAGATGAACCAAAGTTGCTCCGATAAATCTCATATTACCGGTCACTATACTCTCAGCAATAGCTCCACCCATGATTGGTTGAAACAAGAAAAATGCATTTTCTAGTGCTGCAAAGCCAAGAGCTACAACAACACAATAGACCATAGCATCAATGGGTTCGTCATTGAAATCGCTATTTAGAGCAATGATTGCAACAGCAACAAATTTGAAGAGTTCTTCTACACCTGCCCAAAGAGTATATTGCATTCCAGTTTCGAGATTGAAACCAGCAACATAACGCTCAGCAAATATCGAAGCTATCACTGCCAAAAAACCTCCCAGAAATGTTACAGAAATGAGCCATTTTGGTTCGGGATGACTATCCTCTCGAATCCAAAACCAGAGCCAAACCAAAGAGGGTAATACTCCTGCCATAAGAGCAACAATAAAGGTACTAGCGTTCATGACAATATTATAGCAGGTAGTTTTTCGGCGCACTTCATTATTTCTCAAAAATAGTGGATAATCGAATTATGATAGAGCAAAATGAAAATTCATTGGATTCACTAAGTGGCTCAAAAAATACTGTCCTGCTATATAAGAAGTTGGGGGAAACACCTCTCGAGTGTATTTTGCGGTACAAACACGATACAGGAGAGAATAGAGTCATGACATACGCTGGTAGACTAGATCCTGTGGCTGAGGGTGGTCTACTGTGCCTGATCGGTGATGAATGTAAGAGGAAGAATGACTATCTCTCACTCAACAAAAAGTATACATTCGAAATATTGGTTGGTATTTCTACTGATACACACGATCTACTTGGTGTCGTAGTACAGGACTCATATGACAAGACAACTGAACAAAACATTGGCCACGATTATTCTTCCGGCGAAATCCATATAAGTTCCGACATAATAAACCCATCAATTTTACAAGAGTTTATAGGAAAAAGACTTCAAAAATATCCCGCATATTCATCAAAGACTATAAATGGTGTCCAGTTACATACATTGGCACGAGCCAATAAGCTTGATGAAATAGATATACCGAGTAGGGAAGTAGAAATATTTGATTTGAAAATTTTAGGGAAAAATGAAACTAGTGGCAAGGAGTTATTGGATAATATTTTACATAAAGTAGATTTGGTCAAAGGTGATTTTCGACAGGATATTATAAAGAAAAAGTGGCAAGAAGTGCTGGGTAAATATGAGAATGCTCGGTTTTTTATTTACAAAATAGATATATTCTGCTCCTCAGGAACATATGTTAGAGCCTTGATCCGTGACCTCGGTGAAAAACTAGGCATTCCTATGTGTGCTTACTCGATCAAAAGGACTGCGGTGGGAAATTTTGTGTTGCCTTTGGTGTAATATCTAAATCAAGATAGCCCTTGACAAATGACTACTTTTCTGCTAGTACTATAGCAGAACCGTGTGTATGACCGCATTACGTCTAGGTATGGCTCACGCTGAGCTATGATGTCCTCTTGGATATCAACGTAATGCGGTCACTACAAAAACTGAAGGAAATGAAAGGATGGTATCAGATGAAACTCTTTCTTAACATGTTGGTTTTCGGTCTGGTCTGGCTCATGTCCGGTCTCGTCACGATGGCTCAACCGGCAGTCAGTGAATCGATCTCCGGCGCGTCGTCGGTCACCACCGTCGCCTCCAAGCCGAGCAAGAAGTTGGCAGGTGGGGGATTCGTCGGTGGGATCGTCAAGGTTCGAATCATTCCGGTGCTGGGAAAACCCCTTAATCCGGGTGACGGATGGTTGGAACCCCGTCAGTTCGTCGACGACCTGTTCAACAACAGGGAGTACTGGGTGCCGGCCATTTTGGGCCCGATCTCCTGGAAATCCTTGGTCTACGCCGAAGTCAACGGCGTGGCCACAACCAGCTGGCCGGTTGTTCAACAGTTGGTCATCATCGAATCGATCGATGACAGCAATTCGATCTCCATCGACATGGTGTCGATGGAGTCAGTCGAGACGCCCACCGGCGCCCTGTCCGACGTTTACAGCGTCGGCAATAGGAGCTACAGCTCCGCTGCCATCGGAGTCAAATCCGACGGTACGATCGTGACTGGTGGCCCGTCGGACCAGTACGTCTCGAAGATCGTCATGGTTTTCCAGATGCGCCTCTTCACCGGAGGAGCCAGCAAGGTCGGTCGTGACGAAGTTCGGAGCTGGACGCTCAGCCAGTCCGAGTACACCTTGAGGTACAAGGTCTTCGTCGATGGTCGGGAAGTCCGGGGCGGCGAGGCGTCGGTGACGGTCGCTAGACCTCACTTGAACATCTCCCGTAACTCCGTAAGCCTCGTCGGTGACGAGCCGGAGTACGAGTACGATATTCAGTACACCGACACGGTGTCTGGACCGTGGCGAAATCTGGTGGTCGAGTGGCCATCGGGTAACGAATACCCGATCGACACCGCCACGAGCAAGGCTCGATTCTTCAGGGCGACGACGAGACAGTAACCTCGTTATGGTCGGCAAACACCTTCGAGCCATATTTGGCAAGAAGTCTGCACACGCTCCCGCATTACCACTGGAAGGCCAGTCGGAAATGCGGGAGTTTTTTGTAAATTGACCATTTTCCATATATCGGACAATTGCACATATCCGTACCTACCCCCCTTGACATTTTACACGTTTTAGTATAGGGTTCGAAATGTAACGCATAAAGTCCGATATTAAATATTATAAAAATATGACCAAAAACATTATAAAATCGATAGCAATTTCCTTGGTTTTCATACCAATGGTCACTTTTGCTAGTCCAGCTCCGTCAACAGCCCCAATTTCATCACCTGCTTCAAGCCCTCAGGCTTCAGCTCCAGCTACTGGTAGTTCAGCTTCGACAGCATCATCTAATCCAAGGTCGAACAATTCATCATCTACAAATAGTCCTAGGACAGGTAATTCATCAGCTGCTGTTTCTAATACTCCCAATACTAGTGGTTCGGGTTCTGCAACTAGTCCTGCAACAGGCAGATCAAGTTCAGCAACGGGTGAACCTACTGCAACACCAACTCCAACCCCAACAGCTACACCTACTCCAGCTCCAGTAGTTCCAACAAATGGCAATTCTTCATCTGGAGGAAACTCATCTTCAAGTGGTAGTCGTGTTGCTTACCCATACGCTTGTAACCAATTCACATCTTTCATGAGATATGGTGCAAACAACGATGCAAATCAGGTTATAAAGTTGCAAACTTTCCTACGAGATGCAGAAAAGATTAATGTTACTGTAAATGGTATATTCGACAAACAAACTGAGAATGCTGTCATTGCTTTCCAGAACAAATACAACAGTACGATCATGGGACCATGGGGATCAAGTCAAGGATCAGGTTATGTATACATTACTACAATAAAGCAGATCAATAAGATTGCATGTAGTA
>CAYNZR010000056.1:2601-4131 GCA_964401785.1 uncultured Candidatus Saccharibacteria bacterium | reverse complement strand
TTAGGACATCGCCTTTTCAAGGCGGTAATCGGGGTTCGATTCCCCGTAGGGCTACAAAATTTTATGAAAAAAATCAAATTACTATTACTTCTTGTTGTTGTTCTGGTGATTGTTATAGGCCTTACACGTATTAGGAAGCCACTGAATACGATTGAGACTCCAGTTCCGGCATTGGTCCAAAATCAGGTCAATGAAGATGTGAAGACGACGAACGATAAGTGTCAACCATATAAGTTCACTGATTTAAACGACAGTTATTCCTTGAATATTGGTGAGGTAACAAAATATACAAATCGTGGATATGGTTTTAGTATAATTTACCCTTCAAATTTTCAGGCGACAAGCACGTTTGATACTGGTTATCTACGTTCTAACAACTGGAAACAATGGGGAGAATCGTGTTTTAATTATGATGCATATTTGCGTAATCTTTCTGGAAAAAATATATTGCAACTTCAATTAAGAAATGATAATTACACCGATTCTGCGGGAGACCAGTTAAACTACCTTTCGCAATTGAGAATTGGGGCTAGTGATGAAGCTGGAGAGTTAAGCAAATGCTTGATAGCTAGTTATAATGAAAAAGTTGGGGAAACAGTCTTGTTAAATGGAATAAAGTTTAATATTTTTGAAGGTAGTGATTCAGGACTTACTCATCGTCTTCATACTTTAAGTTATAGAACGATACATGATAATAAATGTTATGCGGTGGAATTAGTACGATCATATAATATTCGAGATCAGGATGATTGGATGGTTGCTGATATTAAGGAATTTGAAAAGATTGTTTCTACGTTTACATTTATATAAATATATTATTTTTAGAAAATAATTGGTGGCAAATGTTCATGTTATAATAGTTGCATGCCTGTGGGCGCAAGCCCCGTTCAGCTAAGGAATTCCTAAGCCGAAGACAGGCATAACAAAGATACTCCATTTTGGGGTATTTTTGTTTCTACTCCTCTTCAACGTTGTAGATGATTACTAAGATATTTGCTATTTACAAGCAGTATAATTCATTATAGTGTCAATCACAGAAGTACTATGAAAACAAAAACTGTCATTATTGCATCACACGATAAAGATCAGTCTGCACTTTTTCTAATGAATAGGCTTGCGGAAATCGGACAAACGGCACGTCTTATTAACTTCGGCGAGTTTCCAACATCATTGTCGGGTACTATGTTGTTTGAAACGACTACTAGTACCGAATTAACCTCTTCAGATGGTTTTCGGTTTGACGAAGATTCAGTAAAGAGCATTTGGTGGCGGCGACCGCAAGGCCCCATAAAAAACACTCGAAGCTCACTTCTAAGGAAATACATTCAAAATGAGAGTGAGATAGCCTTAAGCTGCTTGCTCGCGTTCCTCAAGAATGTGCTGTGGGTCTCGGAACCTGAAGCAACTAGGATTGCTAACCGCAAGCCACTTCAACTCGCCTTGGCGAAACAAATCGGGTTCAAAGTGCCTGAAACCTGTATCAGTAACGAACCTGAAAAGGTTAAAGCGTTTGTAGTAAGACATTCCGGT
>CAYNZR010000056.1:0-2591 GCA_964401785.1 uncultured Candidatus Saccharibacteria bacterium | reverse complement strand
GATGATAAATCACGGAAAAACAAAGCAATCTACACGAAAGTTATAGATACCAAACTCTTACTTGAACACATTGGACGGGTTTCCAATTGTCCATTTATTCTACAAGAGGCGGTAATCAAGGATTCGGATATTCGAGTTACTGTTGTTGGTGATCGTGTGTTTGCTTCGGAAATCATCATCGAGAATAACACGGAAACCGCAACACTTGACTGGAGGCATCATGACGTTAAGAGAAAATACGTTATGCATAATTTACCGAAAGCACTTGAGGATCGGTGCGTTCAATTGGTTAGTTCACTTGGGCTTAAGTTTGGCTGCATCGATATGGGTTTTTCAAAAAGAGACGGCTATGAGTTTTTCGAGATTAACCCACAAGGTCAGTGGATGCCCTCCGAACAACTTGTCGGTCATCCAATATCACTTGCACTTGCGAATTTGCTTTCTCGCTGAAAGTGTAATAGCATTAAGATGAACAAAAGGCTAGTTTTCTAGCCAGAATAAAGATAAAGTATGAACACAAAAACTCAACAGCGCGATGAAACGCCAATCACGTTTCTGAACGCAGAGCCCTGCCCAGTCAAAGTCATGGATGCGCCCCAGCGCGGATGTGCCTGCGAAAACGACACGTTTATCCAGGCCTCCGGCGACAGCGACACCAACTGAACACCGGGTACGACATCGGGGCACTCTTTGCAGGGAGTGCCCTTTTCTTTTCTATATAGTATAGTATTCCCATGGATGCAGCTTTAATCAAAAAGAATACTATTATATTAGAAACAATAATTGAAACTGATCAGCAAGCTATTAAAGATTTTAGAGCTGAAAAAATTACCTCAACGGATCTTATGGAAATAAATAGAAATAATGTTGCTACAGTAAAAAAAATTATTACCGAAATCGGTTTTCCAACGATAAATCTAACCTCGAAAAAAGCCTATAAGGCAGCTGTGTTAGTGGTGCTACATTCTGGAGATATTGATTTTCTTAATGAATCAATTAAGAATTTACAAAATATAGATTCTATTTCAATACAAAAAAGAGACGTTGCATATATGATAGACAAAGTTAGAGTTATTCAAAATTTACCTCAACTATATGGCACTCAATATAGTATCAGTGAGGATGGAGTTCTGAAATATCTTGATATTGAGAAACAGGAAGAATTAGAAAAAAGACGCAAGGAATATGGTATGGAAAGCTTTCAGGAATATAAGAAGGTTGTAGAGAAGAGTTTACAATCCAAAAAATAACTATTTTTTGTAGGTGGAATCAATATGATGTAGGGCTACTCGGTAATGTAAATCTCATTGTATTTGTTAACATTATATTTTTCTCCATCATGCTATAATTAACCCGAATAGCTATGGAAGACGATTACGAGCCAATTACAATTCACCATTATTTCTATTCCCTACTAGCATTCATTTTTGTTTGGGGCTCACTTTGGGTTGGAACATCGGGAGTCAAGATTGCTCGTTCATGGCACGGTCAAAATGGCAATTTTCGAGAGCAAGTACAACAGAATAATGCTTCCAATGTATCTGCAATAGCAGACTACAATCGTAGCCTCGATCAACACAAATTATTGGCACAGAGTGCAGATCTTTTGGGATCGCCCGTTCCAACATCGATGCAATCACTCAAAATTATGATTGCTGGTGATCTGATGCTAGATAGAGGAGTTAGGCTTCTCGGCGAAAAGTACGGTTATGATTCCCTATTTGCTACTGTTACACCACTTTTCAAATCAGCAGATATAGTTGTTGTAAATCTCGAGGGTCCTATCACTTCTAACAAATCAAAAACTGTAATTGGCAAAAACAAGACTGGTCCAGCTATGCAATTTACTTTTGATCCAAAAGCGACTCGATCTATTGCAAATGCTGGTATAACAGTCGTTAGTCTGGCAAACAATCATATAGATAATTTTGGTTTATCTGGAATACAAGAAACCAAGAAGTGGCTTTCGGAGAATAATATTCAGTGGTTCGGTGATTATCGCAATTCTTCTTCAACAGAACTACTGTTATCCAAAAATGGTTTCAATATTGCTTTTGTTGGATATCATGCTTTCCAAAAAGGCTTTGATAGAGTGCTAGCAACAGTCAAGGATCTCGATGGTCAAGGTTATTTTGTAATTGTTATGCCTCATTGGGGAATAGAATATGCAACGACTACGACAGCATTGGTAAGATCGCAGGCTCGAGAATTGGTCGTAGCTGGTGCTGACGCTATAGTCGGTGCACATCCTCATGTGGTACAAGATAGAGTTTGGATGGGAGATGTGCCCGTCATCTATTCTCTCGGAAATCTCCTATTCGATCAACATTTTTCCGGTGATGTTATGAAAGGCAATATTTTTGAATTAAACTTAGTCAAGACTGATGGCAAGATTGCCATAGATAAGTCAACAATATATGAGACATCGATTGCTTCAAAAAGAGGTGTAGATGTCGATCTCTCTCCTGTGGATTTTTAATTATATTTTTGGTAATGTAGTAAATGTGTGTAATAAATGCGCGGTTAGCTGCCGAAGAAATCAGTATGTTTAAAATGAAATATGCGCGGTTAGCTCAGTTGGTAGAGCATCC
>CAYNZR010000055.1:0-4163 GCA_964401785.1 uncultured Candidatus Saccharibacteria bacterium | reverse complement strand
TAGAAATATTATATGTCTTCATCTGCACCTGGGTTCGACTCCCAGCATCTCCACATTACCCGAGCCAGAGTGCTCAATTTCCTCTAATACCCTTTTGAGAACTGTATATTTTGGTGTTCGATAACCTTCCTTTTTGTCGTAGCTTAAATTCTCCTCAAAAAGGAAATTAAAGAACTTTTGTTGCTCGAACACATCGTAATCTATCCAAGTCTCATAAGGCTTTTCTAGGACCCCCATAACCTTGTCGAGAGCTGTTCGATAAGGCACGCCATAGTCGTAGTCGGACACAGCGTCACTTTCGAGCACTTCAAGCTCATCGGCCAGTTTTTCAATTTTCTTTTCGTATTGAGCGACAACACTCATAACTTTTGCTTTACCTGCAAGGACTGTATACCTATCAATCTCGGCCTCAAGCTCTTGCTTTCGTTTCTCGCCAGTCTTACGTTCAGTGACAAGCTCTTTCTCATCGCGCTCTTTTGCGTCCATGAATACAGCTTTTGCGAGCTCGATAATGTCATCGTCAGTAGTCATCTTGGTTAAGAGTTCATTGAATTTATCTTCTAGGTCCTTCTTTCTAATAGTCGAGCCTTTGAGCGGACATACTCTGTTCTGACAAAAGTAATACGGATACAGAGCTTTCTTACCTTTGGACCATGCCCCAGTGAGTTTGCCACCGCAAAGAGCACAGTTTACATTTCCTCGAAGTGGAAAATCTGGGTGAATATCTTGTCGTACTTTTGAAACATTGGCAGGACGATGAATTTTCTTTTGGACCGCCTCAAATAATTCAGGACTTACAAGTGAAGTATGAATACCTTGTCGTCGGCCCACTTCCCATTTTGGAAACTCCACAAATCCAGCATAAAAAGGTTGGGTCAGTATGCTTTTAGTGGTCTCAATATATTTTTCAGGGTGAGCTTTTCCAAATACTTTATTTTTTACTAGATATTCTGCACCGTCTACAAAGTGTTGGAAACGACCAGAGAAAAAACCTTCAAATAACTCGCGGATATACTCACTCTTTTCGTTCGGCTCATCACATTTACCTGTTGCGGTCTTACGCTTGGTATAGCCATAGAGCGAGCGGAAAGGCCAATAGCCACGCTCAAGACACGCTCGCTGTTTCTCGATAACTTGTCGTCTATTTTGTTCACGTTCAAGTTGATTATGTGCCGCCTGTATCGTCTCGACAAACGTACCCTCGGGACTATCATCAAAGACGAAGTTAGAGCAGAACGGTAAAGCATTTCGTGCCGCCAAAGCGTTCCTAAGCTCGAAGTGAAATTTAGTATCACGAGCAAATCTTTTTAAGTCATCGAAAATAACTACATATTTTCTGTACGGGTGTGCGTCGAGATATTGGATAAGCTCGCGCATATCAGGGCGGTCCATGAAGTCGCCACCGCCAGAATATGTATCGCGGAAAACTCTCTCAACTTTTAGGCCATGATATTTTGCGAGCTGGCCGTTTCTTGTTTCTTGACTATCCAATCCGCTACCCTCAAGCTCCTGTTTCTTGGACGACACACGACAATAGCTCAAAGCATACTCATAGTCCTCAATCTTGAGTTTTTTGCCAAACGAACCCAATTTTGAGGCTCTGGTACTCATGCGTATATTTTTTTAAGCTCGTTAAGGGCGTACATGGCCTTATAGAACCGCTTTTCTACAGCAGTTTCGTAGCGAGCATATACATCGGAAAGAAGGGTCACTTTATCCGAAGGAAGGACCACCTTATATCCAATTCTCTCGTAATAAGAAACTCCCTCGCCAAATGGTACTGTCGGGTCCATAGCACTTTTCATAAGCTCATTCTCGGACCGAGAGATACGAGCCATTTTGATATAAGCAACAACCAGTCTTTCAACCAAAATTTCCTCAACAAGATTATCTGGCTTGTACAAATCACAGAACTCGTTGAATAGTCGTTCGTAATCTACTTTCTCATACTCGGTTATGGTCTCGCGCAAAATACCATGTCTAACGGCGTTGTAGCGCGAAATAGCCTTACCCTCGGGCGTCTTAACTCCGCCCAGTTGTGCATTTTGCTTGTTCGCCTCGAATTGTTTGTCTGATATGTCGCTCATATTGTGTGCGTTCTTCTTTGATAATTGTTTCGACCAATCCGTATAAATAACCTAGTATCACCTTCACTCGTTCATCGGAAATATCTCTGTTTTTAAGATACTTCCGAGCTTGCTGTACTGTGAGCATTTCATAGTTTTCTTGTGAGCAAACTCCGTTTATCGGTCATCTGTCTCGGGAAATCTAATGACTCCGCTACTCGGTCGTCGTAAGAGTCAAGGTAACTTTTGACTCTTTTTCTGTTCAATAAAAAGAACTTTACCGTCCTGCCTCTTGAGCGTAATCGTCTGGTTAGGCGACTCGTCAATCTTCTTCCGAAGTATCTCAAAGAGACGCTCGGGATTTTGCTCGACTGACTTCCACTCGATACGGTCAATTTTTCCTTTCTTTAAATGAGCTGTGACGGTCTCGACGTTCACATTTGAGAGCGTGTTTAGTAACTCAATCTCTTTCTCATCCAGTTTTCTATTAAGTTCTGCTTTCTTTTCCCCCTTTTCATTTGAGCGAGGCCGAACAAGGTCTCGAACAATGTGTGGAAAATCAATAGTAATAAATGACTCTTTGTATTTCCTAACATCAAGGTTTAATTCAATATCAGATTTTATAGCGATACTTCCTCTACCGTCTGGCAGGACAATTAAAAATATGTCGTCTCTACGGTTAGCCAAGAATATCCATAGAGCAAAGTCTGTATATCGCCCCTTTGTGTCTTTGAGCGATAGCAAGCTCTTTTTAAGCTGTAAGATTTTATCCCCCTCAATTCCATATTTCTTGAGTCTTTTTAATATGCGTATCCAAACAAGGTCGAGAATACTGAACTTGCGCCATGAGTCAACGTTCTCACGCTTGCCCAAAAGCAATCCCTGTTCGTCCCAGTAATTTATAGTGCGGTAGTTTTCTTCTGTGTCAGAGACTCTAAAACGGGGAATGACCAATAACTCGTAATACTTTTCATAAAATCCCTTCTCTCCATAAACGAAATTATGTAAAGCAACTTCATACCAGTCCTCGCAAACAATTACAGGTCCTTTAGAATTTTCTTTCATAACCTGTATTATACGTTAAGGTATAATTCAATGCAAATACAAAACGAACCCCGCACTTTCGTACGGGGTTAGAGTTAGACGCATATCTCCAAAGCGTTTTGTTAATCGAGTTGTTGATGGGAAAAGCCACCTCCATCAAGTTGCCGACCATGTTCACCGAAGTATAGACTCAAACCAGCTAGAGCTTGTTTTTCGGACTTCTTGAAGAAGTGGAAACCAATCAGCACATGCGGTTCATCAGGAATTTCCTGAATCGAGCGAACAAGAGGGTTTCTTGACGGTTTTTCAATCTTGATGACAGTTTCTGTTCGGTATGCAAGCTTGGCTGCCTTAAAAAAGGTCTGCGCAAGTTCGCCAAAGGCTTTCGCCTCCCATGTGCCGAACAACTTATTGTCGTCGCGTAACTCCATCATGACACTAGCAATAGAGCGTTCGGGCCTCAAAGAAATCTTCGAGGCTAAATTGGCGAGAATGGCAGCAAATTTTTGCGCTGCCATGTATGCGCCGAGGTCCGCTGTCTCAATGCTTTTGTCAATAAACGTAGTGTGTTTGCGAATCATATGATTTTCCTTTCAGGATGGCTCACTTATGGCCGTTTTCTACGCTAGAGGACTAACACGACATGTGTTTCGTCATAGCAGAGAATAGCTATAAATATGGCTACTTTCTGCTACAACGAAACTTTAACTCGAAATGTAAAAGAGCTTATTACTCTACTATCATATCATATTTAGATATATATGTCAATAGATAATACGGTCTAAATAAGGACCGCCAAAATAGCCTTATTTTAAGCCATTCTTGAATTTCGCCGTAAATATCAGAAATACAGACAATTCTTATATAAGAATTGTGGTACTCATAAGAAAAAATTTTCTTAAATTTTCACCGTATTTTTCGCGTATTTACAAGTATTTAGGAATTGATACCACTCAAAAACGAAGGTTTTTATGGTGTTCGATGTTTTTCGGTCTATGTCCACAGACAAAATGAGACCGCTCGAAAGAGCGGTTTTCATTTTGCCTGCTGGAG
>CAYNZR010000054.1:0-4183 GCA_964401785.1 uncultured Candidatus Saccharibacteria bacterium | reverse complement strand
TCTATTTTTACCAATTACTGCATTACACCCTCATCCCCTTGCTTGTATATAGGGTCGGTACTGTATCTGGTAGTGAGAGGATCCTGATTGCTCTCAACTTTGCTATTTGTGAAATTATCAATACCAGTAAGTTTTGCCTGATTTACCAATTGAGGTGTATTGCCCACTTGAATAACACTAGGAACAAATGAAATTTGGAAAGCAACCTCTTTTCTTTCAGAAGAACTGCGATTTGCTTCTACAGAACCAGCGTTCCATGTGACCAAACCACTATTTTCATCATAAACAATATTTTCTGTATTTGGACTGGTGTTATTTAGCCACTTTACATACGGTGGCAAAGTAGCTTTGACCTCAACATCTCGAATGGAGTTCGTTGTATTGCTAATACTCCAAATGACTGTGTATGTCGTCGGATTATCTACCTTTGGAGGCATAAAGCCACTATTTGGAAATGGTCCTAGCGATCGAACAATCCTTGCAGAGAGATCGACAAAAGAAGGAATAATAATATTTCTCTTGGTAGAAGCAGTTACAGAGAGAGGCACGTTGGTTTCTTGCGTTCGGCTACCAGATACACTTGCTGTGATTGTTACTTTTGGATTGGTTATCATTTTTCCGCCAAGACCAAAATCTTTTGGAATAAAACCGAAGTTTACAGAACCACTATCACCAGGACCAACCGAAGCTAATTCAGGATTGGTTTGAGCACTCCAAGTGATCGTATCCTTACTCGAGTCAAAATAACCTTCATCAGGACTTACAGTTTGTCTATCATATGCTGAACCTTCCAATTTTGCGACAATCTTCATATTAGAGACAATAGTCGAGAGGTTGTTGAACCATTTTATATTAACTGTTGAATTCCTATCAAAATGACCGATGTAATCTTTTGTTTCACCATCTCCACCAACTTCTATAACCAGACTTACAAAAGGCTTTTGGATATTTATCTCTCTGTCGAGAGTAAGGTACGGAGTTGCAATCTTCACTGGATTATCACCTTTTGCTCCCACATTGAAATGAAAAGCACGCAAATCATTGTCTTCTCCCATTAGTGTTCCCCTTATTGTAAATGATCGCTTACCGCCGACAGGTATGTCGCCAATATTCCAGATATTCTTGCCAGAGATAGGATTTTGAGTCGATGAAACAAAATTGAAACCAAATGGATAAACAGCTTCGAACAAAATCCCCTTGAGATTTTCTTTTGAATTGGAAGTTAAATCAACTTTTATTTCAAATTCTTGACCAGAAGTAACCTCCTTTAGAGTCGATATGTCGACCCTGATTGGAGATGAATTGACCAAAACATCATATGCCTTTGTTTTGGTAAATACCGAAGTCGATCCTTTGACACTATAGGTCAAAGTTACCATGATTTGTTTTTGCAAATTTTCTTCGCCAAAAATGATCGCTTGAACACTGTCCTTGACCGTACCACCAACTGGTATATTGCCAAGTAATTTTCTATACCTCTTTAGGGTCTGACTAGGATTTTGCGGATCAGTGGCCCCTGCAGGAAAATCGACAGTCAAATCGACTATTTCCAGATCAATTTTGTTGTTGTTCTTGGCAGTAATATCGAAAGTTACAACTTCTCCACCCGGTATAGACACTGGACCATTGATATCGACACTAATATTATCTGCCGAAATCAAATTTGTACCTTTGAAAAACAAGTAGGCGCCGATGCCAACAACAACAAAACAAAATATAGCCGAACCTATGAATAATTTTGTAAAAAAAGACATTTTATCGCTTTTGTATTCTGTATTTAGAATAACTGGCTTTTCCTGTTCTACATCTTCTTCTTGCCAGTCTTTTTGGACTCCCGAATCACCCTCTTGAATATCCATCCTTCTTCTCGTTTGCACCGATGGTACCGTCCTCGAATAGAGAGACTTCTTCAATTCATCGATATAGCTTTTGTCTTCACTAGACATACCCAAACATTGTATAACAAAATGGTGTTATTTTCTAGAGATGAGATTCACGAAGAGCACTGTTTATCGATTTGTTCATTGAAACTCTCTTTTCTACCAAAATTCTTACAATAGATTCGTCAAAATCAACTTTTTTTAATAAATCAACAAAATCTACATTATGAGAGACATATCCCAGCCAATACAATATCCTCAAAACCAGAAGTGATTCGATTGTCCCAATATAATCTTGATTATTGCTATAAGATTCGAAGTTAAAATTATAAAAATTCCAAATACAATCATATATTTGTTCACTTTTCTCTTCTCCGTGAACCAAACGCATAAGCAATGCAGAAACCTTACACAAAATCTGATGTTTGATTGAGCTCAATTGTCCACTCTCATTTTCTACAGAAAAAATCTCATCTGCACCCACTAGACGCCAAAATTCCTTGCCTTTGACCAGAGAAAAATTGGCAAAATTGTAATCTTGAACCTTGTATCTCAATTTTGATCTCTCGTATCTGATACCCTGAGCTATTGCGGTAATAAGACCAAAATCTCTAGTCAAAATATAGATTATTTTGTTGGCTTCGCCATGAGGTCTTGATTGGATGACCAAGCCATAAGTTGTATGAATATGATGCACAAAGCAATTTTACTATTATTCACAGCTTATACACATTGACAAATAAATAATTTGTGCTACTCTATAGTTGGAATGAACTTTACAAGAGCGCTTTTGCGCTCGATAGTGAAATTAAGATTTGATTTCAATATTGAGCTCAAAAGCTACCATCTTGGCACGTATGAACGTTTCCTCTGATCGATAAGCATCAGGGTGCTGGTCGGTCTGATCGCGATCAGGCGATTGCAATCCGTTCATATGGTGCCACACGGCGACACCCTGATGTCGCCGTGCTTTTTTTATAGCACATTTATAAAAACAATATTTATATTACAGCCAGCGCAATCTTAACCGACAAATCCCCCACCTCCACCGAAACTGCATCCGTATCTATTTTTTTGAATATTATTTCTGACAATGATGTCGTCTTTTTTATGAGATCCATATTCTTGTCTATCAAATTTAATCCGGATTGTTCGACTTCTATATGCAATACAGCTTTATCCTTGACCGTCAATCCTTTGTCTTTTCTCAGGTCTTGAATTGCACGCAACAATTCACGGATCATGCCTTCTTCTTTCAATGAGGCAGTTATATTTGTATCTAGCTCAACCTGATCTTCTTTCAAATCAGAAAAGACAACTTCTTTGACATTTACTTCGTCTTGTATGACTCTCTGCGCTTCCAGATCATTCAACGTGTCTCTAAAAGATGTACTAACTTTTAGAGATTGTAGTGGTTGACGAACATTTATCTTTGCACTATTTCTTGCCTCCAGTCCTTTTGATGATAGATTTCTAACAACATCCATAATGGTCAAAATCTTTGCATCATAAGCTTCTGCCTTTGGCCAATCTTCGAGATGGACACTTTCCAAAGTTCCACCAACTTCTCTATACAATTCTTCAGCAAAAAATGGAGCGAAAGGTGCCATAACCTTGGCCAAATTTATGAGGACAAATTTTGTAGTTGATTTTGCCTCAGAACTTTCGTCACCCTTGAACCGATCACGAGATCGACGCAAATACCACTGTGACAAATCTCCGATAAATTCCCTTATCGCCCTACTTGATTCGAAGAATTTGTACGAATCCAAATTTTTGGTTACTTCATCAACCAACTGGCTTAATCTGGCCAAGATCCATTTGTCCAAAATATTTTTGCTGTTGGAATTTGCTTCCACATCATCAGACTTGTACATCTGATAAAAAGATAAGACGTTCGAAGCAAGGTTGAAAACTTTTTTTACAACCTCATCAACAGTCTTTTCATCGAAGTTTTTTGATTCACCAGGCTGATTGATCGAATACATCCAAAACCTTGCAGGATCTGCTCCATATTTATCCATAATTTCAAAAGGATTCACTACATTACCCAAAGATTTCGACATCTTCTTGCCATTTTTATCTAGGATATGACCAAGGCAAATTACATTTTTGAATGCTTTGCCTTTGCCAGCAAGAACACCGATAGCGTGTAGAGTATAGAACCATCCACGAGTCTGATCGATCGCTTCTGAGATAAAATCTGCCGGATAACCACCATCAGTATCGATGAGTGATTTGTTTTCAAACGGATAATGGTCTTGGGCAAAAGGCATGGAACCAGAATCAAACCAAACATCCAT
>CAYNZR010000053.1:0-4188 GCA_964401785.1 uncultured Candidatus Saccharibacteria bacterium | reverse complement strand
TTTTTTGTACATAATGGTGTTAGAATTGGGGCAGTTATTAGACTAAATATTTAATTCCATGCCAACAATCAACCGAGATGTGTCACATCCCGAAAAGCCAAAAAAGAAAGTGATGACTCTCTGCATTGTTCATCAACATCCCCGTGTCTTGATCGGTAAGAAGAAACGTGGATTTGGAGCAGGAAGGTGGAATGGCTTTGGTGGCAAGGTTACCCCAGGTGAGACTATCGAACAAGCGGCAAAGAGAGAGCTTATGGAGGAGGCAGGCATCGAGGTTGGGAATATAGAGAAACACGGCATACTCGACTTTGAATTTGAAGGCAACCCAGAGATCCTTGAGGTTCATATCTTCAAAGCATTGGACTTCGATGGTGAGCCTAGCGAAAGTGAAGAGATGTTACCACAATGGTTCTTTGTCGATCAAATACCATTTCGAGAGATGTGGCCAGACGATATATATTGGATACCACTTTTCTTAAAAGGTAAAAAATTTAAAGGAAAAATCCTCTTTGGTCCCAATGATACTATAATCGATAAGGAGATAAGTCTGATCGATGATTTTGGATAATTTTAAGCATCTATTTATTTTGCATTTAATAATAAAATTATAAATTTATGCTGAATACCAGATAGAAACTAACTCTGCATAATCTTTTGTAACTCGTCTTTGTGTGCGGTCAGAACTTCCATCACTGCACTCTGTTGATCTTTGCCACTCTTGATCTTGGTTTGGACTTCCTCGGCTACCTTGGTGAAGAACTCAGGGTTCTTTTCGAGCATAGCGAAGATTTTCTCTTGCTCGGATGCGGGCACGTCTTTCATTTTTGATTTTAATAATTGTTTTAGGAAGAAATTTTTTATAGACATAATGTGACAATATTAACACATAGCTTGGCCACTCTTCACCCTAGGCGTATTTTAATAATTGTGTTAATCTATAGTTATTATGATTTCAAAAGTCTCATCATATTTCTTTTTTATCCTATTACTAGGTGCGGCAGTTGCATCAGTCTTTATCTTTATGCCATTCTTGACCCCTATCATACTTGGCATAGCGGCTTCAGTTGTAGCATATCCGGTATATATTCGACTTAGTCGATTGCTCGGTAGTGACGTCGGTTGGAGGGCAAATCTGGCAGCTTTTCTCACGGTTACTTTCGTTATAGTCATTATCATTGCACCACTATTTTTCTTGGTTAGTAGGATATATGTAGAGGTGCAATCTCTCTACGCAATATTGACCGATGAGTCTGGTCGCTCAGTAGTGATCAATAGTCTCAATAACCTTTCTCAGTTTATCTCAAATAGTATGTTCAATGTTTTCCCAGCATACTCATTTGATTCTCTTAATGTTACTGAATATCTGAAGACTTTGTTGGTTTGGATATTTGGCAATCTAGACAAGATTTTCACCGGCCTTGCAACGATCGGTATATATCTCTTTGTCTTTGTTTTGTCGATGTTCTATTTCATGAGAGATGGGGCTTATATAAAGAGAAAATTTGTCTCATGGAGTCCATTATTAGACAAATATGACGAATATATAACCTCCACTCTAAAGAGAGCTATCCTATCTGTCTTTGGAGGTACAGTGGTCGTCGCTGTTATCCAGGGTATATTGACCGGTATTGGCTTCTTGATATTTGATATTCCTGCTCCAGCAGTCTGGGGAGCGGTAGCTGCTATCGCTGCATTTATACCAGGTATTGGCACGAGTCTGGTTATAGTTCCGGGTATTATATATCTTCTAATCGCTGGTAATACTACTTATGCAATAGGTTTGGCTATCTGGGGCATTGTGGCTGTCGGTCTCATCGACAATGTTCTTGGTCCTCATCTGGTGAACAAAGGCGTACACATACATCCTTTCTTGATTCTCGTTTCAGTCCTCGGTGGTCTATCGACATTTGGTCCTATCGGCTTCATATTGGGACCTTTGGTATTGGCTCTTCTCTTCGCTCTTCTCGAAGTCTATCGTACATCATTTACTGATATAAGTGAGGGACGCTAAGACATATTCAAAAACTGTGCTAAGGTAGGCATATAACTTTTTATTATGGCATTTATTGATGAAATAGAATTCCACGCAAAAGCCGGTAATGGTGGTGGAGGAGTCGTACGCTGGAGACATGAAAAAGGCAAGGAGTTTTCTGGTCCTGGTGGCGGTAACGGTGGTCCTGGCGGGGATGTATATGTCCGCGCTGTGCGTGATATCAATATGCTGGCTAGACACAAAACTACCAAACTTTTCCAAGCTCAAAATGGTCACGCCGGTCAAAATTTTGGCAGACAAGGACGAGCGGGTGAAGATTTTTATATCGAGCTACCGATAGGATCGATAGTAAAGAATTTGAAAACAGGTAGAACTATCGAACTTTTTTCCGAAAATGAAGAGCAAAAGATTTTGCATGGTGGTCGTGGTGGTCTTGGTAATGAACACTTCAAAGCTTCTACAAATATCCGACCAGAGCAATCAACTGATGGGATGGAAGGGGAAGAGGCAGATTTTCAGGTAGAATTGAACCTCATTGCAGATGCTGGTTTGATCGGTTTACCAAATGCTGGTAAATCGAGTCTGTTGAATGCTCTAACTGAGGCAAGGGCCAAAGTTGGTAATTATCAATTTACTACTCTAGACCCAAATCTTGGCGCATTGCCCGGTGGATACATACTTGCAGATTTGCCTGGACTTATCGAGGGTGCCGCCTCTGGCAAGGGTCTTGGACATAAGTTTTTGAAACATGTGAAGAGAACGAAGGTTATTTTCCATCTTATTTCTCTCGAAAATGAAGATGTTGTATCGATATACAAGGGTATACGCAAAGAATTACAAGACTTTGGTAATGGACTAACAGATAAAAAGGAGGTCATTATCCTCTCAAAATCCGACTTAGTTACAAGAGAAGTGGTAGATAATGCTAGAAAAGCACTCGAAAAACTCAATCCGAATATTCTCGAAGTTAGTATTATAGATGATGTAGCAGTCAAAAAACTCAGGGATGAGATCACTAGAATTATCGCTGATTCATCGATTGCTCATACATCAAGCCAAGTTATCTAGAAGTAATTTCTTTATTGCTTCAGGATTGGCACCGCCTTTGGTTATTTTCATTGCTTGACCTATCAGGAATTGAAGGGAAGCTTGTTTACCGGCTTTGTATTCATCTACAACTTTTTGATTGTTATTTATGATGTCTTTGATGATCGGCTCCAATGTACCCGTGTCGCTTTTTTGGATGAGACCATGCTTGTCTGCAAGGTCTTTGGCAGAACTTGTGGTTGAAGCACCACCTTCGACCAATAGGGTAATAAGGTCTTTTGCTCCTCTTGAGGAGATAGTTTGAGCAGATATGAGATCGATTATTTCTGCAAACAGTCTTGCGGGTATCGGGCCGAGAGCAGAACCGGAAGTTTGTAAAGGAGTTAGATCGGGTTCAGTTCCAATTGTATTTGAATTTTCGCCTGTATTTGTGGAGTGCTTTTTTAGTAATCCTAAGTAATCAGTCAATATATAGTTCACAGCGAGCTTAACTTTTTTTGGATCGTTCTTGAAGCTTGTTATAACAGATTCAAAATAATTGCCTATAGTAATCGAGTCTACAAAAACCGCTACTTCCTTGTCAGTAAGATTATATTTTGAAATAAGTCTTTCTCTTTTTGTCCATGGTAACTCAGGTAAACTTTCTTTTATAACTTTATTTGAAAATTCTTTTATCTCAGAAATTTTGAGCTTTGGTATGTCTGGGTCAGGGAAGTAACGATAATCATGAGAACTTTCTTTGCTTCTCTGTGAGTACGTTTCTTGCTTGGCATCATCCCAGCCACGAGTCTCTTGCTTTATAACTCCACCGCTCTCGAGTAGGGAACTTTGTCTTTCGATCTCATACTCGATTGCTTTCTCAACTGCTCGAAAGGAATTAAGATTTTTGACTTCGGTCTTCGTGCCAAATTTTTTGTTGGCTGTATCTTCTGGGGAAGCGACAGAGATGTTTGCTTCGACTCTCATCTCACCTTTTTCTAGGTTGGCATTGCCAGCACCGAGGTATCGAAGGAGAAGTTGTAACTCTTTTGCAAACCTGACCGCCGTCTCCGCATCATGGATAACAGGTTTTGTTACAAGCTCCATAAGAGGAACTCCACTACGATTGAAGTTGACCAAACTTTTTTCATGAGTGTCGTGAGTAGATT
>CAYNZR010000052.1:0-4219 GCA_964401785.1 uncultured Candidatus Saccharibacteria bacterium | reverse complement strand
TTCTGACAATCTTGTAATATATTCACGATTGAACCATCGTAATTTTTCTGGATTGAATATAGCGCCGGCTTTCTGGACCTTGTGTATATCAAATTTTGCTATGAGCTCTTTCAAATCGAAGATCTCTTCTGTGCCACCAGGGTTCCATCCAAGAAATGCCAAGAAGTTGATAAGGGCTTGTGGAAGATATCCTTGATCTCTGTAGTACTCGACCGAAACCATCTCACCATGTTTGCGCTTTGAAATTTTCTCTCTTTTGTCTGAGAGGATAAGTGGTATATGACCATAAATAGGTCGATTGCATTCGCCTATCGCTTCCCAGATAAGGATCTGCCTCGGGGTATTGGATAGATGTTCCTCACCACGTATCACATGAGTGACACCCATACTTATGTCGTCGACAACATTTGCAAAATGGAAAATAGGCTCATCGAGACTTTTTGCTATGACGAAGTCCCCCAATTCAGTTGTATTAAATTTTATTTGACCTTTTATCAAATCATCGAAGACTATATCCTTGTTTGGGTTGCGGAACCTTATAACCTCAGATCTCTGCCCTTCTTCTTTTATCTCTTCCTTTGAAACATATATATGACCACTTGCTAGCAATTTTTCCAAGTATTTTTTGTGAACAGCTAGATTTTGTGATTGAATTTTTATTTCATTGAATTCCAAACCAAGCCATTTGAAAGCGTCAAAGATGCCTTGGGTATATTCTGGTTTGTTACGTTCCTTATCAGTATCTTCGATGCGCAAGATTATTTTGCCATTATTTTGTTTGGTAAATAAATAATTGAAAAGAGCCGATCTGGCACCACCGACGTGCAAGAAACCTGTAGGACTTGGGGCAAATCTGGTTATTATTTTCATTGCTTGATTTTAGCATATTCTGAGTTGCTGGGCATAACCATAATGGGATGTGTCACATGCCGACGAAGAGGTACGATTTGACTTCCTAAACAGCTACGCGGTTTTATTATATTATTCCATGAATATGTGCCCACGAAAAAACCACCCATCGGTGGCTTTTTCTGATAAACATCAAATCACTTTTATGTGTCTGAAGACTTAATCTGTTCTTTTTTACCCCTTGAAATCTGCACCTACTGATGAGGAAGCTTTGAAGACCTTCATTACTACATTGCCTTTTGAATCTTTGACAGGAGTGTTCTTTGTAGCATCGAAGCTTGCTCCACCATTGTCAGAATAGATGACAGCATAATATGTAGAACCATCTACCATAGGCTGAGTCAGAGTGATCTTACCAGGATTGATACCGGTCTTGAATTTTGCACTACCGATAACTTTGCCAGGCAAGCCAGCGTTATCTGTTTGGATTGCAACCCAACTATCTGCTGAAACTTGTACTGAAGATAGATATACTACATTTCCAGGATATTGATCAGACATTACGATACGATTGATAGCTGTAGTGTCATCTACTAGAGATGGACTCTCTTCTGGAGTACCAGCTTCTGGCACTTCAGCTTTGTTACTAAATACCATCACACCTACAACAATGAGAACGATAATGACTATTACAGTCACAACCCATTGCCATGTTTTGATTCCGCTCTGAGGTTCCATTTTTTTAAATGTTTATGACTATTAAAATACGACTTAGTTATGAATATAGTTTAGCACATTATTTCTCATGCTCCAAGGCCAGATTGAGTATTGCATTACCTATCAGTCTAGCGCTATCCAACCTAGCAAATTCGCGAGCTTTGGCTCTCATTAGCTCTCTAATTGAATCTGAGCCTATAATTCGCCCTATTTCTTCGATTAGGACATGAGAACTTAGATTATTTTCTTCTATTACCGAAGCCGCACCAGTCTTTGCGTACGAAATAGCATTTTGTGTTTGATCATGAGAAATAGAACTTGGCAATGGAATTATGATCGACGGTGTACCCCAAGCAGCAATCTCAAATATCGTAGAACCAGCCCTTGAGACCACAACATCTGCCAAGCCAGCAGACATTCGTAAAGCCAATTCATTGAGATAATCGAATGGATGATATCTAAAAGCAAAAGGATGATCCTTGAGCACTACAGTAGAAGTCGATTTTATTTCTTCCAAATTGGCTTTACCAGTCTGATGAATAATTTGGTAATTGTTTAGCAATTCAGGCAAAGCGCTGACGATAACATCATTGATATTTTGCGATCCTTGTGACCCGCCCAAAATGAGAACTGTAGGTGTTCCTTCTTCCATATTTAGAAACTCTTTTGCGCCATTTTTGAGCGGTTGAATAATAGAACTTCTGATCGGATTCCCAGTATATGCAACGCGATCCTTGTGGGCAAAATATTGGATAGCATCTGGGTATGAAAGAGCTATTCTTTTTGCAAATTTACCAGCCCAAGAATTGACCTTGCCTGGTTTGCTATCTGATTCATGGATAATAACAGGGATCCTCAAGATCTTTGCAGCAAATAGAGCTGGAAAACTAGCATAACCCCCTTTGCCAAATATTACATCTGGATATATAGAATAGATCTTGTATAGAGCCAACAGACAACCAAATATCGTCTTGAAAATATCCGTAAAGTTGAGTAATGAAAAATACCTACGCATCTTCCCTGCTGGGACCTGTACATACTCGATACCAAAGTCAAAAAGTGCTCTGGCATTGTATGGAGTCGGAGCCATATAGTACAACTCTGGATTGAGAATTTTCTTTTCTTTGACCAGATCTTGTATGGCTTCTGCAACTGCAATTATTGGATAAAAGTGACCACCTGTCCCCCCACCTGTAAAAAGAATTTTCATGCGTTTATTTTACTATAATTATGAAATTTTGCATATGAAAAAACGAGGTCCCACAGGAGCCTCGTCGTGTCTGCACGATAAGTGGTTATCATTCAAATATTGAAACTGATAGAAACGATAACCAGTAAAACAATGAACATGACATATGTCGCTAAGCGACTCCACCATTCGATATGGCGAGACATTTCCATCCGGCGATACCTAGGATCCGTAGAATAGTAAAGCCGAATACCTGGGATGTTCTTGATGTACCACCTTCGTCGACTTGAGGAAATGGCCCAGAGAGTACCAGAAATTGCGGTTAATACCACAAGAACAGCAACCAAGTTCATAACGTAAATGTTCATTCATAAATAAACTAACATAACAAATCTAAAGGGGTCAACCAACCTAATAGCTCCTTTTTCTCAGCATCACCCTCTCTACCGTCTTGTAAATATCTTTTTCTCCGAGGCCGTAATGTTCTAGAAGTTCATCTGGCTTTCCAGACTGACCAAATTTGTCTTTGACAGCCACAAACTCGACAGGAACAGGAAAATGTGCTGACAAAGTCTCGGCGATTGCACTGCCTAGTCCACCACTCATCTGATGTTCTTCGCAGGTCACCAAAGCTCCATATTTGTGAACGAACTTTATAACCGCATCTTCATCCATAGGTTTGATAGTCGAAATATTCATAACCCCCACTTTCTTGCCTTCGGCATCAAGCTTTTTTGCAACCGTGATAGCCTTGGCCAAGATTGGTCCTGTGGCAATGATACCCACCGATTGTTTTGTATCTTTTTTTATTTTAATTAAACTGCTCAGATTTTCTTTTGTTTCAAAGACAACTTGTGCCTTTCCAATCTTGAACTCATCTTCTTCTTTCGTAATATTTGGACTTTTTTCTCTTGGTAATCTCAAGTAAACAGGAGATTTTGTCTTTGCCATTGCCAGTACTGCCTTTTTTGTTTCAATAGAATCGCACGGTGAAAGTACGGTCATATTTGGCAATACTCTCATAAGGGCAATATCTTCCAAAGCTTGATGGCTACCACCGTCGGCACCAACATTTAGTCCGACATGGGTACTGACAATCTTAACTGGCTGATTGTTGTAACAAATAGTCGTCCTGATCTGTTCCCAATTCCTCCCAGGACTAAAAATTGCATAAGAAGTTACAAATGGAATCTTGCCATTGGCCGAAAGACCTGAAGCGACAGTCACTAGGTTTTGCTCAGCCACACCCACTTCGATATATCTATCAGGAAACTTTTTCTTGAATTCACCAAGACCGGTCGAATCTGACAGATCGGCAGATAGGGCAACAATACCATTGTCTGTATTGGCAACGGTTACCAAAGCCTGACCAAAAGCTTCTCTCATAGAATGAAGATCGCTACTAGACACATTTGCACTTTGTTCGACATTTGGATCTTTTGATTCGATACTTACTCCAAGCGC
>CAYNZR010000051.1:0-4236 GCA_964401785.1 uncultured Candidatus Saccharibacteria bacterium | reverse complement strand
AGAGGTAAAAGGTTAGAGGTAAAAAGTAATGGGTAGAAGGTAAAAAAAGTTGCAGATGTCTGACATATGCGCTTTGAAATGTTGACAAAATCACTGATTGGTTATATGATGAATTTGAACTTGTTCAACCAAACCACATAGAAAAGAAAGGAAGGAAACAACCATGAATAGTGAATTCAGGTCCCTGTTCTCTTTGGTCCGTCAGAACGCTCCTGTTATTGTCGGGATGTTAGTCATGTTTGTATGCTCAATGCTGTACTGCGCGTCTAGCGCTATGTTCGGGCGACTGGGTGATGCGACCGGCGTTCTCCTCTTTGGTCACACGGTCGGCAACATCAGTCGGTACTGGGACCCTTTCATAATGGGGGTATTCGCAGGGTTCGTGACCTACTTTTGGGGAAAGGTTCCGCCGATTCGTTATTGCTGGTCGAATGCAACGAATTTGGCGATTGCTGGGGCAGGCTCATCTCTTGTGTTGGTCATGATATTGAATGAGAACTATTGGAAAGTGTTCAATGGAATTGGTTTTTCAGGAGGCTTCATGGGCTGCTTGGCAATTATAATCGTGACTCCTTTTGGTATGAGAGGGGCGATTGTGAGTACGGTATTTTGTTCGTTAGGATTGTTTCTCGAACAAGGCGTGGTCACTGCAGTGTTCTTCGTCACTTTGGTCTATCTCGGCAAGTGGATCAACTGGTGGGTGGTGAACATCATCCGCCACGGCTTCACGGGTGCCAAAAACGCCCTTAGGTCGAGTGCTGATATGAGTGTGCAACGATCGTGAAGAGTCTTTTCTCTGCACCCGCTCTGCTTCCGAACTTTTTACGAGCCCTGACCTTCATTGGTTGGGGCTTTCTGTTTTTCGGGATGTGACACATCCCGGAGAATTACATCCCAAAAACTGCCACCCAAACAACCACCGCCAACACTATTCTATACACTCCAAACCCAATAAAAGAATGTTTGGAAATATATTTCAAGAAAAACTTAATGGCCAAGATTGCGACAACAAAGGAAACGACGAAGCCGATTGCTAATGTTCCAAATTGATCGAGAGAGAAAGAGGAAGCATTCTTTATGATGTCATAGCCACTGGCGACAATCATCGTCGGTACCGCGAGTAGGAAAGAAAACTTCACGATCAACTGACGGTCGATACCGAGAGAAAGTCCGCCGATGATGGTGGCTGCAGAACGTGAGACTCCAGGGATGATCGAGAGTGATTGGAATAATCCGATAATAAAAGATTGTTTGTAAGAAATTATTGAGATGTTATTAGTGCTATTTGTGTCATTGGTGGAATTTTGCAACAAAACTTTGCGCTTATTAATTAATTCAAAAATAATCAAAATAATACCACCCAAAAATAGAGACCATAGAACAATATTTTGATTTCCAAAGAAATACGTTTTAACAATTTTATACAATAGAAAACCAATAATCCCAGTGGGAATAAAGCCAATGACGAGCTTTTTTATATTTTCAATAACAAACAAATCTCTGTAGTACAAAACGATTACTGCCAAGATAGCGCCGAGCTGGATAATTATTTCAAAACTTTTGAGAAATTCGCTACTTTCAAGTGACAACAATTTGCTAGCCAAAATAAGATGGCCGGTCGAGGAGATAGGTAGAAATTCGGTGATACCCTCGATTATTCCCAAGAAAATTGTTTGCAATATGGTCATGGATATAAGTGGCTTTTATTTTAACACAAGGTGACACCTTTGTATGTTAATGCTATATTGAAAATATGTATACTTTCATATCTATATTAATAGCCACATTGGCCATTACTCTTTGTGTCTGGCTCGCCACTCTCTTTGTTTACATAAAAAAAGAGTGGCTCAACAAGATCGTTGTTTTTCTAGTTTCTCTTTCGGCCGGATCATTACTTGGAGGGGCATTTCTTCATCTCTTGCCAGAATCTGCCGAGACACTAGAGCCAGAAGTATTTTTTGGAATATTTCTATTTTCATTTGTCTGTTTTTTGGTTATAGAAAAAGTCATTCACTGGAGACATTGTCATACCACTGACTGTGAAGTTCATCCATTTGGTTATATGAACCTCGTTGGCGATAGCATTCACAACTTTATCGATGGTTTGGTTATTGCCGGAGCCTTCATGGTTGATATAAAAGTTGGTATCGCAACTGCTATCGCGGTGGCTTTGCATGAGATACCACAAGAGATAGGTGATTATGGTGTTCTTATCTATTCTGGAATGAGTCATGTTCGAGCTTTGGTCTACAACTACGCTGTTTCTCTAACCGTAGTTTTGGGTGGTATTGTTGGATATTTCGCTTTCCAAAATTCACAAGCAATATTGCCGTATCTCTTGCCGATAGCCGCTGGTGGCTTCGTCTATATTGCCGCCTCCGATCTTGTCCCTGAAATGAAGAAAGAGACAAGTACAAAAAAATCTATCATCTCTATTTCAATTTTTGTAGCCGGTATTCTACTTATGTATGTGATGAAACTGTTTGGTGAACACTAGGAGGACAAAATATTTAAATTTTCTGTGCACTCTTTGGCGCACTCTCTATTGACGATAATTATTCCAACGAACTGATACCTCCGCCTAGATTATCAACATTAGCAAAACCATTTTTGCGCATGAACATAGTCGCTTGGAGACTTCGTCCGCCTGAGGTGCAATAGATAAGGTATGATTTGGTCTTATCAAGATCGGTGATGGCACCTTCGAAACGTGGGGAATAGATATCGATATTGATAGCGTCTTCGATGTGACTCTCCTCGAACTCTTCTTTTGTGCGAACGTCTATGATCACATCATACTTTGATCGGACATTTTCGGGTAATTTTTTGTTCATGTATATATTAATTTAAATTTTATCTGTTAAGTGGTATCAGTTTGTCTTTTGAAACAATAAATGTAAGCGATTTTCCTATGGTCGGCTGTGCAGAAAAAGGTTCATCATTTTTGCGATCAGCATAATTGATAGTCAATCTGCCTGACTTTATCTCTGTTGTCTGGGGAGCGATACGGTCGCCAAGATATGCGGTGCCTATTGATCTGTATCCAGAGTTCTCTTGTATAGCAATGACGGCATAATAGAACAAACCTGAACCACTAGTTTCTCCTGTAACTAGAAAAGCAGTATCAGGGATTTTGTCGCCATTTAGATCACCAGAGGCATTGTTTCCGAAATATCGATAAGTTGCACCGCTTTTGGAATCTGTAGTCGATTTACCATTGGTTAGGGTGATAGTATTTCTATCAATTTGAAAAGTTGAATTTCTTTCTTCAAAAAAGAATTGTTCATTATTAGCAACATAAATAGCAGAAAATTGATTCTTTGCAATGAAGAAAATAATAATTGCAATGACAATGACCGCTCCGAGGGTGATACTTTTTTTCATTTTTTATAATATTTTGCTAACTTTGTAAGCTATCCAGATACCAAATAAACCACCAATTGTACTCAGTGCTACAGATGTCATTGACAAAAAAGAGTCATCCCATAGTTTTGGTAAGAGACCGCCAATTGTCGAAAAGATAAATATACTTATCCAAAGAACGGTTTTATTCACGGATTAATTGTAACAGGTTTCATGCAAATAAAGTAAACATAAGCACTTTTTATGAAATTACAGGAGAAAGAAATCGCCAGCAATGAAGTGGCGACTTCTTTGTTGGCGTTGTCATAAGGAACGCGATGGGTCTTCGGGAATCGGGGTGAATATTTTCAAGATGTCTGTTGGGATAACGAGGCCGTGGCTTATGACGTAACCACGTAATGCAAAATTTGCCTGTTCATTGATATGTAAATCATTTTCGCATTCAATGATCAGTTTAGTTGGCAAGCCGTTGCGCTCCGCTCCTTTGAGTGGTATTTTTACTTTCCCAACCCTTCTGAAGTATTTGAATTTGAGGGTTACTTTCAAGGTATTCCTTTCCTTGATTCATGAGTAGAATAGCACTTAGTTGTATATGTTGTCTATTATCACCTGTCTCGTGCTAAGATTGGAATATTATTTTAAAAAACAAAAATATGTCATTAAATATAAAAATTATTTTGGCAAGTGTGAGAAACGGTCGTTTTGGTGATAAGCCTGCAAAATGGATTTTGAATCATGCAAAGAAAATTGATGGCATCAAAGTCGAACTTCTCGATCTCAAAGATTATCAATTACCAGTTTTTAGTGAGCCAGTCTCACCTGCATATGTGAAGGGTAAATATGGCAAAAAGGAAGTCGATGCTTGGGCAAAGA
>CAYNZR010000050.1:0-4390 GCA_964401785.1 uncultured Candidatus Saccharibacteria bacterium | reverse complement strand
ACTCGAGGACTTTTTTGCGAAATAATATCTCTTGTATTTTCCAAAGGCTAACTGAAGCCTTGGAAGTTAGACTTTGTGAAAATACTAGAGAGATTATGAGCAAATCCGCAGAGTGAAAAAACAAAAAAGTACTACGTCACAATTACCAGAAGAAGTTATTTCAATTTGATTTAATAAATAATAAATGAAAACAATAAAGGATATAGAAGTTTTGGAAGGCGTAAAGGTTTTGGTTCGTGTCGATTTCAATGTTCCAATAAAAAATGGCGTTGTTGTAGAAGACTTTCGCATTAGATCTGCTTTTCCGACTATAGAATTTCTCCAAAAAGGAGGTGCCAAAGTCATTTTGATCGGACATTTGGAGGCCAATGAAGCTAGCGACAATACATTCAAACCTGTTGCCGAACATATCAATAGTAAATTGGGCAAAAAAATAGGTTTTGTTGCAAATCTTCGCAATGCAAATCAACATATAGAAAATGATTTGAAAAATGGTGATTGTGTTCTATTAGAAAATCTAAGATTTGACGAAGGTGAGAAGAAAAATGACCCTAAGTTTGCCCAAGCACTTGCTTCTCTTGCGGATATATATGTGAATGACGCGTTTTCTGTCTCACACCGCTCTCATGCTTCGGTGGTCGGTGTACCGGCTTTGCTTCCAAGTTATGCTGGTTTCCAACTAGAAAGAGAAGTTTCAAATCTATCAAAAGCCTTTTCTCCTTCTCATCCTTTTCTCTTTATTCTTGGTGGAGCAAAATTTGATACAAAATTGCCTTTATTGGAAAAATTTATGAAAACCGCAGATAGTGTATTTGTTGGGGGAGCATTGGCGACGGACTTTTTCAAGCAAAAAGGCTATGAGACGGGTGTTTCATTGGTTTCAAAGGGTGATTTTGATCTCTCAAAATATGCTAATGAATCAAAATTGATGTTGCCTGTAGATATTCTCACTCAAGAAGGAGTAGAAAAATCTGCAAACGGTCTTGCTCCTTCTGACAATTCAATGGATTGTGGTTCAAAAACGATTGCTTTGCTACAAGAGAAAGTACGCGATGCAAAATTTATTTTATGGAATGGTCCTCTGGGTATATACGAAAAAGGCTACAAAAAAGGAACTTTGGCATTGGCAAAGATGATTGCAGACAAGTTTGGTAGCGTCGAGTCACTTGTCGGTGGTGGAGATACGGTGGCTGCTATAGCCGAGAACAATGATGATGACAAATTTACTTTCGTCTCTACTGCCGGTGGGGCAATGCTAGATTTCCTTGCAAATGGTACTTTACCTGGTATTGAGGCTTTGGGATAGGTGGTTAAGGTGCTCATATGTCAGGTGTCTGCAATTTGAATGATTTTTTAGTAGTTTGAATAAACATACATTTTGCATTTTGCAATTCGAGGACTTTTTTGCGAAATAATATCTCTTGTATTTTCCAAAGGCTAACTGAAGCCTTGGAAGTTAGACTTTGTGAAAATACTAGAGAGATTATGAGCAAATCCGCAGAATTGCAAAATGCAAAATGTATGTTTATTCAAATTACGCTATCTTTAATTTTCTTTGCATTACCTTCAAAATCTTTTTTGTCAGCTTTGGCCTCATTACCAGGATAAATCCAGACATGAGCATGTGGTACGTCTTCGCCAACTACTTTTGAAATTATCTGTTCTACATCAAAGGCTTTTCGCTGAGCAAGGGCGATCTTTTGAACTATTTCGTAATATTTTCCTATAGTTGCGCTATTTTCTGAATGCGCTGGAACATCCCAAACCCATCGATAGTGTTGCTTTGGAATTACTAGGGTATGTCCAGCTGATAGGGGATTGATATCAAGAAATGCCATGAAATCATTGTCTTCGTAGACAACATTTGCTGGGATTTCTTTATTTACTATTTTGCAGAAAATGCAGGACATAATATGTTGCTTCTATTATATGTTGTGCAGGTTTGTCGTGGAAGGTTGACTAAATATAATTGCCATTGTAATGTTCATATCGGACTTTCGTTAAACCCGTGCAATAGCCCACAACAGATTGAGGATGAAATATGAATAAAAAAACGGTTGGTAGCGCATTGAAAAACGAGATCCAGGTTTTTGGTGATGAATTCTGGGAAGTGCTAAGGATCAAGCAGGGACGTCCTGACGATGTTTGGGATGCGGGTTCGCACTTTGCTTGGCCAGAGTTGAAATTGATCACTCTTTGCCTGAAATTTCTGATCTCGAATGGCTATGATCTTCGGCGGGCAGATCTTTTATTGTTCGTTTGGATTTTGCTTCAGGTCCCCACTGAAGATCGAGGCCCTATCTTAGACAAAATTCATATCAACATCAGGCGCGATGTGGTCGCAATGATTTCGGTCGTTCACCGAGCATCGACTAAGGACACATGGCTGGATCTTGCTTCCTCTGCATTTCTCAAAGAGGTAACTGGTCAAGAGCCAGCCAGGATCGGGGAAGAGGTCGTTGAAAGGTTTCAGTCATCTACGGCACATTTTGGAAACCCCAATCCCCCCTCTGCTACGATTGCTCCTTCGGGAGACTCTGGATCCGTTCGGGATCCTAACACGACGATTCACTGCGTTTGAGTTGATAGTGATCGGACCACATCAGGCGTGCCTCGTGCGCGCCTGATTTTCTTTTACAGATTCTGTGTCACATCCCGACAATACTTGATATACTCACCCCATGTCCAAGTCATACCATATTGCTAAATTTTTGAATGAAAAAGAGCGTGAGAATCTTGCTCAGTATGACAACACCTTATCGCACCTACTTTTCCATCGAGGTATCAAAACTGGTTTAGATGCGCAGAAATTTATCGAGCCAAATTATGAGAAACACAATCATGATCCATATCTACTGAAAGATGCAGAGAAAGCTTCTTTGCGGATTATTGAGGCTATTAAAGGTGCTCAAAAAATAGCAATCTACGCTGATTACGATGCTGATGGCATACCTGGAGCAAGTCTCTGGCATTCATTTTTCTCAAAAATAGGATATAAGAATTTTATTATTTATATTCCACATCGACACGATGAAGGTTTTGGACTCAATATTGAAGCGGTTGAGCAATTGGCCAATGAAAAGGTTCAGTTGATTATTACCGTTGACTGTGGAATTACCGATATTTTGCCAGCAAAAAAGGCAAAAGATCTTGGTATTGATCTTATAATTACCGATCATCATGAGCCAAAAGAGATATTGCCAGATGCTAATGCAATTATCGACCACAAACAAGAGGATTGTAATTATCCAGACAAAAATATTTGCGGTTCAGGTGTCGCTTACAAGCTTATTCAGGCTATTTTGAAAAAAGACCGCCTTGGTTTGCCGGACGGTCATGAAAAATGGTTTTTGGATCTAGTAGGCATAGCGACTCTTTCTGATATGGTGCCTCTTGTAGGTGAGAATAGGCTGTTTGCATATTACGGACTTATGGTTTTACGCAAAAGTCCAAGGAAGGGTTTGATTGAGTTATTAAAAAAATTAAAAATAAATCAGAAATATCTCAATGAAGATGATATCGGATATATGATAACTCCTAGGATTAATGCTGCCTCAAGAATGGGTCTTCCTATGGATGCCTTCCACCTTCTTACTGCAGAAAATGAAATCGAAGCCCAAAAGTTTACCGATCATTTGGATAAAATTAATAATGAGAGAAAAGGTGTGGTTGCTTCTTTGGTAAAAGAAGCAAAGAAACATTTGCATGAGAGGTACGGTGATAATATTCCAAATGTTATCGTGCTAGGTAATCCTGATTGGCGACCATCTCTTCTTGGATTGGTTGCAAATACTTGCGCAGAAGAATTTGATCGACCAGCATTTTTTTGGGGAAGAGATGGTGGAAATATAATAAAAGGTTCATGTCGATCAGAAGGCAAAACAAATGTTGTTGAATTGATGCAGGCAAGTTTGCCAAATACTTTTATTCAATTTGGAGGGCACAAATATTCCGGAGGCTTTGCGGTAGCAAATGATGAAATCCATTTCTTGGAAAAAAGATTGAACGAAGCTTTTGGTCTCGTTACAAAATCAGAAGCAAAGACAAATGATGAATTGATTGATCTAGAGATGGAAATAGATGATGTTGGCGACAAATTATTTGATACAGTAAATAAGTTGGCACCTTTTGGAATTGGCAATCCAAAACCAATTTTCTTATTTAGAAAATTGATTCCTATTTCAATAAAAAAATTTGGAAAGACCGGAGATCATCTCGAATTGATTTTCAAAAAGAATAATGGACAAAAAGTATGCGCAATTTCATTTTTTGGAGCAAAGGAAAAGTGGGTCGGTGAATTGGGGGAGGGCAAGGTTATCGATCTTATTGCTTCAATAGAAAAATCAATGTTTCGAGGTAGAGCAGAAATCCGACTTCGAGTGGAGGAGAT
>CAYNZR010000049.1:0-4443 GCA_964401785.1 uncultured Candidatus Saccharibacteria bacterium | reverse complement strand
TCAAATGTGGTTTTTGTGATATTTACTTAATCCTTTTAAAATTAAAATTACGCACTTTCAAGCGCTTGACTTTGGACTTCAATAGTTATATGCTAACAATAGAAGTATGCAATAATAGCTTTTGAGATGCTTCGGTGTTCCCTCGGAGAATCTGAGGTATAGATGAGCGATCATTTATAAAACTGAAGAACATCATCCCAAGAGACGCTACTTCTAACAAAGAATGTCTGCTCCAGCAGGCCTTTTTTGTTTATGTTCAGTTTTTCTATTCCCAAAAAATTTCAATTTTATCCACTAAAAAATTTCTTGCCTTCACCTAAGAAATTATTTTTCAAAATTTTAAAATATTCATCACCATTTGGACCTTTTTCATAGTATCGAAATAATGCTCCTGCTATCCAATCTGCAATTTGTATATTCCTATTTTCAACAGAATCAATCATCTCAACTTGGATAAGTGTACGGGAAGAACAATATGGCAACAATCTTGCAATTATTGCAGATTCAAAATCCTGCTTAGTCATTCCTTTGAGATGCTTCTGATCACAAAAAATATGAATTTCTTTTTCATCTATAGGTAAATATTGTTCTAATACTTCTGCTACCACGTTAGTATATAAAGCTCCGGAATGTATTTTACTTTTATTATTTTTATACGTCGATGGGATATCCTTACGAAGTAAATATCCATATCTGATACGAACATCCATCCTGGAAATATGTCTTAATGTTCGCAGACGCAAATCATCAGAAATACCAGTCGCCGACCATTTGATCTCACTTTGTCTACGCATCATCTTTGGAAACTTTGTCCTAAACCATTTAATAAATTCTTTATCGGTCTTTCTTTGGTTCCCTACAGTAAAAGAAGCAATCACAAAATACTCTTCGTGATTATGTTTTGTAAAATCCCCGCTTTCATCTAAAAATATATACATAAATAAAAAATCTGCCTAATTTTATTCGTAGAATTATACTCCAAATACATTTATACTATCATTGACAAATCAAACAGTCACAATGTCTAATGGAATATGCATTTTTTGCACATTGCTTTGTATTAATTTTTACCATTCATTACTCGATTCCCCCCTATCTCCCCTCCACAAACTTGAGTGAAATAGAATTGACACAGTGGCGGATGTTTTTGTCCGTCAATTGCTCGCCCACAAATACATGCCCCAAATGCCCGCCACAATTGGCACAAGTGATCTCCGTCCGCTTCCCATCCGCATCTGGAGTGCGCACAACCGCACCCTCTATCTCATCATCGAAACTCGGCCACCCGCAACTGCTTTCAAATTTGTCTTTGGAATTATATAGCGGTGCGTTGCACTGCCTGCAAACATACACGCCATGAGCTTTATTATTGACATACTCACCCGTAAAAGGCGCCTCAGTGCCTTTGTCGATAATCACGCGTCTTTCTGCGGGGGTTAGGGGGTTCATGGGTTATTTTTCATTAGTAATTTATAAATTCTTTTTGCTCGAATCAATATTCTCCATCAAATATTTTCTAAGATTATCATCAACAGTATAAATATAAGTACCTTTTATACCCCTAGTTAAAAGAGTTTTGTAGATATTTATTATGTATTGTCTCAGTTCTTTTTCGTCAGTAATACCTCTAAAGCCATTAGAATCCTTATAATTTTCTGACCTTATTATGAGTTTATGATTTACAGGATCATAGCCTAATTCTGGACCGATTATCACACCAACATAATTAAGATCATAACCTTGAATTGTGTGTATACAACCAACTTCATTAATAGCATTTTTTGAATTCACCCAATCATGAAGCTGACTATTCCATCTCAATTTAACATTATCAATTTCAATATCGTACAATTCCTTATCTTGTCGACTTTTCCATTCCCAAGCATATCCAGCAACAATTCTGCTTAACTTATAGTAGTTCTCTTTTTCCCTAATTTTGTCGACAAATGTCTCAATATTATCAAATACCTTAATATCATATATTCCAAATTTATAATGACTTATTTTTTTTAAATCAAACAAATCCTCAATAAAATTTACATACTCTTCTCCTCCAGAATTGTTTTCACCAGCACCAATTCTCATTTGACTTACAAGATCGTAACTAATCGATTTAACTCTAATAAAATGTTCATTCCTTATGTCTGAAGGTCTGACAGATTGATTTGAATCATAAAATAATACTTGATATTTTGAAGACATTAAAATCCAATCCAATTCGTTACCATTTTTATCTAGACCTAACTCGGCATTTTTAATATCAAATGAACGATAATTAACTATATTTGTCCTTCTTCTTAATCGATGTGCTTCATCTACAATCAGAAGATCATAATTCTCTCCAACAACATCATTTGGGCCGATTACCATATTCCCTTTTAGACCTTTAACTTTAGAACAGACTTTTCTTAATGTCCTTCTAAGCGATCCCATGGGTACAACAAAGCCAATTTTCATATACCTTGTCTCTGGTTGCTCTGTCAAATATTTCAAAAGATATACTGCCAGTATTGTTTTACCAGTACCTGGTTTACCGTTGATAATAAAAGTATTTTTAAGACCAAGTTTAATACTGTCAAAGATTTTTCGCGTCACAAACATTTGATCATCAGTCAATGCCTTGTAAGGAGAATATTTAAACAAATCACTATTCTTGATTTGTTCCAAATCGTTAATTGCTATACCTTGTTCCTGTAATTTTTTCCAAATTAAATCGAACTTTGCTTTGTATCTTTGCCTGTCAAAGTATTCATGATCTTTCAATCCTTCATTTCCGTTTTGCAATACATATTTACCATCTGCAGCCATATATCTAATTAATGCCGACTCTATATCCAATGTTGCAGACACATTGTATTCTTCATCAGTAATAACATGGAGGTTATTTAACCTAATTCTTTCTAGGTTATCATAGTGCTGCCTCATTCTACCGACCAAACCGACAGTTTGACCAACATAAGCTTCCTTCGTATTTTCATTTTCAAGAATATAAACGACAGGCCAATTCTTACCAAACCGATATTGCTTGATTTGTTCAAAATTTGTCTTTCTAAATTGAAATTTCTGAATTTCTGACATAATTATAATTTATCATACTTCGTATGCTTCCCCTTGGCCTTTTCCACTGGATACTTAGCTTCGTTGATTTTCAACTTGCGGTCGAGGGCGGAGAGAATGTCGATATCGAGATCATGACTCATGAGGAGGACCCAATAGAGGACATCGGCCAACTCTTCGCCGATAGCTACCTTATTCTCTTTGACATACTTCTCCATCTCTTTTGCATTTTTCCATTGGAAATGTTCCATCACTTCGGTGGCTTCGAGGACAAGTGACAAGGCAACATCTTTTGGATTGTGGAATTGTTTCCAATCTCGCGCGTCGCGGAAGGCAATTATTCTTTTTGTAAGATCCTTGGTGGTTTTCATTTGGGCGATTTATTACCAAAACTCTACCACACCAATTGCATTTTGCCCATAGTTGTGTAATATGGATTCAGATACTGTAGCTATATTCACCCCCTAATCCAACCAAAGGTACCGTATGGTGAGAATTCCTAAATATAGAAGAGTTCGACAAATACTGATTCGAGACACCGGAAAAACGGTCACTCTTGAGCTCGCTTCTGGAAGGCGCACCGAAGTGACCATCATCGCTGTTGGTGCCGACTGTATCCAGATTGACAAGATCGGAGGTAACTTCATTCCGATCCATGCGATCGTAATGATCACACGATCCCATGTCAAAAAACCGAAAAACCCTGAAATGGTGTAGGGTTTTCCGGATACCAAAGCTTCAGTGGTCGCGTCTTCACAGGCGCGACCTTTTTTATTAAATATATATAAATTTACAAAACCATACACGGCTTTAATAATCCGAAACTATCTGCTATATTGGATTTAGTATGAACGTGAACATCCAGTACTTCATGATTGTCGAAGGCAAAAAGAAGATTGTTGAAACACCCCAAAGATTCCCAACAGTCATCGACATCAGCAAATTCCTCGCAACGAGCATGAGTGAAGGTGTCGCTCTTGCTCTTGCAATGGGTGAGCATACCAGAGCAAAGGGACTCTTACTGCCTAAGGGTATCTATTTCGAAAAAGCGTCCTGAGATCCGGATCACCTCAAGCAAGACCAATCACGAAGACCGTCGCCCATGACGGTCTTTCTTTATTGATAACTTTCATTGTACAATTGCCATATAGTTGTACTAAATAATTTACTCAATTATTAATATAAAATAAATAAAATGGACCACAATAACATCACCACAGCGTTTGATTTGCCGGGCAAGAAAATTGCAAAAAACCTCGGTATAGTCAAAGGCATAACTGTTCGTTCAAGATCGATAGTCGGCACAATCGGAGGCTCTCTTCAAACCCTGATCGGAGGCAACATTTCCCTATTTTCCGAACTCTGCGAAAAAACCAGAAAAGAGGC
>CAYNZR010000048.1:0-4543 GCA_964401785.1 uncultured Candidatus Saccharibacteria bacterium | reverse complement strand
ATGCAAAAAGCACCAATACCAAGTAACGAAGATAAGAGACTCTGTGCAGTCCGAGATCTCAATATCCTCGATACGGGTATGGAGGAGAGATTTGATCTTATCACCAAAGAGGCAATCGAAAAGTTTCAAGTACCTGTCTCGACCATCACCATAGTCGATAAGGAGCGTGAATGGTTCAAATCTGCTCAAGGTCTCAAGGTCAAGGAAGGTCCTCGAGATATATCTTTTTGCGGACATGCACTCGTTTCAGAAGTGATGATGATCATCGAAGACACTCTCAAGGATCCACGTTTTGCTGACAATCCAATGGTTACTAGTTCTCCATTTGTCAGATTTTATGCAGGCAAGTCACTGTATGATAGAAAGAGTGGATTTCCTGTAGGTGTATTTTGTATAAAAGATTATAAGCCTAGAAAAATGGATTTGAACGAAGTCAATGATTTTCTGGAACTGGCTACAAAAGCAGAAGATGAACTAAATAAGTAGGGTCAATTTTTAGGATTATTTGGATTGCGCCGATATTACAAATGTACTAATATCGGGTTATGGAAATAGTAACTGGTTTGTTCAAAGAACTCTGGACTGTCTGGACAGAAATGTTCGATTTGATAGTGGAAAATATTCCACGCTTTTTCGTGCTTTTGCTCTGGCTTCTGTCTGGACTTGTAATCTTGCCTTGTGTCTTTGTAGCCGGTACTTTCTATACAAAATGGTCAGAATGGGGTGAAAAATTGTAATTATACAGTACTCTGTATTTTTCGTTGTATAATAGTCATTCATGGATATCAAACCAAATCAACCAATAGTTCCACTTGCTCTACATCCAACTATCTTTGTTATTTTTGGTATAACCGGAGATCTTGCACATCGCAAATTGTTGCCAGCTCTGTTGTCTCTATATGTCAAGAAACTTTTACCGCCACGTTTTGCTATAATCGGTTTTTCTCGTAGATATTTTAGTCGTGAAGAGTTCAGAGAGTTGATAAGAAGTAAGATGAATATTGCTCCCGGTCAATTCAATGAAGAAGATATTAAGCATTTTTTGGATCATATGTCTTATGAGCAAGGATTTTTTGATTCATCTGTAGCATATGCGAGATTGGCACAAAAACTCAAATCAATCGATGATGGTTGGGGTCAATGCTCAAATAAAATCTTCCATTTGTCAGTACCACCAAATCTCTACGAAGGAATATTGAAGGAACTAGCCAATTCTGGTTTGACTTTGCCTTGCGATGATCGTAGCGGATGGACCAGAATATTGATCGAAAAGCCTTTTGGAAATGACATCACAACAGCAAAATCATTGGACAAATTATTGGGCAAACTGTTCAAGGAAGAGCAGATTTTCCGCATAGATCATTATCTCGCAAAAGAGGCTTTGCAAAACATTTTGGCATTTCGTTTTGCCAATCCAATATTCGAATCACTGTGGAACAATCAATATATCGATAAAGTCCATATAAAATTGTACGAAAAGATGACCGTAGAAGGTCGTGGAGCATTTTATGATCCGATCGGGGCAATAAAGGATGTTGGTCAAAATCATATACTGCAAATGTTGGCTTTGGTTGCGATGAATGTTCCCAAATCTGTAAAAGCAAATGACATTAGAAAAGAGAGATTGGGAGTATTGAAAATGCTCAAGAAAATTGTATCAAAACAGATAGTCCGAGATGTAGCTAGAGGACAATACAGAGGTTATACCGAAGAAAAAGGTGTGGTTGGCAATTCGCAAACGGAGACATATTTCCGTATCAAGGCCAATGTTGACAATAAACGTTGGAAAGGCGTGCCTTTTTATCTTGAAAATGGCAAAGGTTTGGAAGAGACCAAGACCGAGATCGATATATATTTCAAAGATGGTAAGGGTAGGGATCTAATGAACAAGTCGATCAAGAAATCTGCAGGCGTAGAAGATCAAAATATTTTGACTTTTCGTATACAGCCTGATGAGGGTATAAAGATCAAGTTTTATGTGAAGACTCCTGGTTATGGATTCTCTACTGAAGCCAAGACGTTGAAATTCAAATATTCTGACGTGCCTTCATTCAATCTTATTCGTAATGACTACGAACGATTGATTCACGATGCCTTCATCGGTGATCAGACTCTCTTTGCTTCGACAGGTGAGATCATGGCTTCGTGGGAATTCATTACACCTATTTTGGAAAATTTGAACAAAGTTCCTCTCAATATCTATGAAAAAGGTGCAAGTGAGGTTGGCTAGATCTGTGTTAATGAATTTTTTTATTTGCACAAAATATCCAATTGTGGCATTATTTTGTATGGATTGATCTAATCGTGGCCGGTAAACTTCGTTTCAACCATTAACAATGGAGGTGGTATGGCGAACGGATATTCACAGATTCCGAGCGTGTCTCACCGGAGATACCGCTCTCGTCACCTGAAAAACGAGAGTATTCCCAATTGGGTCATGCTGAAAACGCATGGGTCAGCTAAAGACCACAAAGGCCGGCAGCAACCTGTGCCTACGGCGACTCCTGAGGAGCTTCCTGCTCCTCGCACGATGCATACTGGTTTCGGTCCTGGAATTACCTTCGTGCATGACCCACGCGGTCTTCGTCCTGTCCGGTCTGCTCGGTCTGCACGGCGGTAGTGCATTTCTGAGCAGGTTTGAGCGGTGCTATGACAAGTAGCACCGCTTTGTGTTATGCTCTAAATATGTCCCTATCAATTGGAATAGTTGGTCTGCCAAACGTTGGAAAATCCACGCTTTTTAATGCTTTGACCAAAAAGAGCGTGCCAGCAGAAAATTATCCTTTTTGTACTATCGATCCATCGGTGGGTGTTGTTGCGGTACCCGATGAAAGGTTGTGGAAACTCAGCGAATTTTCAAAATCAAAAAAGACCGTGCCAGCGGCTATTGAATTCGTTGATATTGCTGGCTTGGTAAAAGGTGCGTCAGAGGGTGAAGGTCTGGGCAATCAATTCCTCTCGCACATAAGAGAGACAGACGCTATCGCGCAGGTGGTCAGAATTTTTGAAGATGAAAATGTCATCCATGTAGACGGCAAGATCGATCCACTCAAAGATATTGAAGTTATTAATTTGGAATTGATCATGGCGGATGTGCAGACAGTCACAAAAAGAAAGAGCAATTTGGCAAAAGAAGTAAAGGCTGGCAAAAAAGAAGCAGTCTTGGAAATGGGATTGATAGACAAATTGCTGCCAGCTCTTGAGTCAGGCAAACTTGCTTCCACAGTCAAACCCGATGAATTTGAAGAACCCTATTTGAAACAGATGTGTCTTATTACTTCAAAGCCGATCCTTTATGTTTTGAATAAAAAGGCGGGAGCAAAAAATTTGGATGAAGTAAAAGATGAGAGGTGGAATAAGCTCATAGAATTTTTGAATAAAGAAAGCAATGGTCGAACTTCAGTAAACTATGTCGTCGTCGATGCTGGTATCGAACACGAGCTCAAGGACTTCGAAGATGCAGAGAAAAAAGAAATGAGAGTGGGCCTCGGATCAAATAGTGATGGTATCGACAATTTGATCAAGCACGGTTACGAACTTTTGGGGTTGATTACATATTTTACAACTGGTGAAGATGAAACTAGGGCATGGACAATCAAGAAAGGTTGGACTGCACCAGAGGCCGGTACTGCTATCCATACAGATTTCAAAGATAAATTTATTCGCGCGGAGGTTATCGAATGGGACAAACTTTTGGAGGTTGGCTCATATGGTCAAGCGCGAGAGAAAGGGTTGTTGCGTACAGAGGGTAAGGAGTATGTGATTAAGGATGGAGAGGTGATTGAGTTCAAGATCTGAGGCGACGAAATCGTGAAGATTTGAACTCAATGATTTCGAGTGAGCCTAACCAAGGCGAGTGAGAAGCCGATTGTAATATTCCAAAAATGTGCTAATTTGATCGCAGATAAGAAAGGAGTGTATCATGGAGAACTTAACAAATTGGCAGATTTTCGGGTTTATTCTTGGTTTGGTCGGTTATGTTGTTGGGATGATCGGTCTTATTACCTTTAAGAAGAACAACACCCGTTGGTTCTATGTTGGTGTAATTTCAGTGATTATCGGTTTCGCAATCGTCATTTCGGCCATTTTCACTGCCCCCGCTAACCATGCGGGGGTTGGTTTTTTGAATAGAAAAGTCCCCGTCGAGGTTTTTATCGACGGCGTTGTGGAGTTCAATAAAAATAGCCACTACACTTAAGTGTAGTGGAAGAATTGGAGAGGATGACATGATGACATATGGTGAGAGTTTGAACATAACAATAAATATATAGGTATAAAAAACCATCGCGCCCCCGGAGGGAACGCGATGCGTTATGGTTCAGGAAATCAGATGAATCTCGCTTAGATCAGCCCACGTGATCTCTCCGTTGTGTCGGGAATCTTCGGAAGAGTATGGAAACCGAATCTCGACCGCAACGTGTTCGGTGTAACTCGGATATGCCGGAGACTCGCGAGGTAGATCCCTGTGTGACAATATCGTGCACTTATAAATTTTGCTTCCCGCCCCACTTTCCGCTATGATTGCTCTATGAAAAAAGCAAAA
>CAYNZR010000047.1:0-4546 GCA_964401785.1 uncultured Candidatus Saccharibacteria bacterium | reverse complement strand
ATTAAATATTTAGTCTAATAACTGCCCCAATTCTAACACCATTATGTACAAAAAAGTACATTAATAAAGTGAGCATTTGAGCCACACTTTGCCATGACGGGCAATTATATGGCTCGATATATAGCTTTTCGCAATATTTTAATAATAATTGCTTGACATGTGTATGTTAGTATGCTATACTTATAACAGTTAAGAACTACGCAAAACTACATAACTGATTTTCTTAGAGGAGAATCGCGAGAGAAATCTCGCAGTATCGAACCAAAGCGGTTGATACATGTCTTCCCTAAGAATGAAGGTATGTATCAGTCGCTTTTTCTTTAATTTTGGAAATAAGAAATTAGAAAAGCGACGACGTTCTCTGACAATCTAATAGCGAGGAAATGGATAACGCGGAACAAATTTCGTGCAAACGATAACCGCTATGTTATTCCTCTTCGTCAGGCTGACCGATAGCGTAAAAAACTTCTAGGTCGGCAGGACAAGAGGGGTTGCAAAACAATTCCTAAATTTGCATCAAAGTGGTCAGTAGCAGAATCTTGGACGCCTACCCTCTCTGAGGAATTAGGTGTTTGAGAAAACTGCTTCTGATCGTAGGAGCGAACCAGTCACAGGAAAGATGATATGAAAGGACATTACGCATATTGCAAGCACTGCAAAAAAAATACGGTGCACTCGCACTATATCTCCTGGCAATGTAGCGAGTGTGAAAACAACACCGACTATCATGGCCGACTGATCGCTTTCGCAATAGTAATTGTCGTAGTTGCGATAACGTATGTCGCGACCCTCTAAGGATTAACTTGTTTAAGGTTTTCCACTTTACTCCTTTCAAAAGTGAAGGGTTGCAGATTCCCTTATATCTGTCGTCTGATAGCCGAAAGGCACATCAGGTGGAGAGAATACGTCAATTTCTCCACTTTACTGAACTAGTCAATTAAAATTGGCTGGTTCACAAAGTGAGCATATGAATTAAAGTTTTAATAATGTTCACAAACATATCGATTGGCATAATACAGTGCCCATAATATGGTAGTTGTATTATGCCAATCGAAACTTCACTTTTCTTTTTCTCTAGTGAGCGCTCTAAAGGTAGAGTGAGGTTACACTGTCGTGTGAACTAAGAAGAAAGTGTGGAGAAATAGAGGCAGAAAAAGTCATGAACCTTATCAACCTGACTCCTCACCCGGTCGTCATCCTCACCCTCGTCGAAGGCGGCGAGGTCAGGGGTTACATCGGAAACCCGACTATGCCGACCGAGGGGCGCTTTCGGGTGATCGCTACCCTGCCCCCGTCGGGCAAAGTGGCGCGGGCGACCCAGAACGACATCGAGACCGGGTACGTCCCGGTCGGTGATGATTTCGGTGAACCCTATCGGGTCATCGTCGTGCGGAGCACCTACGGTGCTCCGACGGATCTCCCCGAGCCGAAGGATGGCGTGATGCTCGTGGTGAGCATCATCACCGCCCAAGCCGCGAAGGCGGCCGGGCGGTCAACCAGTGATCTCTTGATCACCGCGGACACCGTCCGCGACGAGACGGGCAAGATCATCGGCTGTCAGAAGTTTTCGACCCTGTAGAGGGTCGTGCTTCTGGTATACAAGGGGGACGAAAGCAGAAATGCAATCGTCCCCTTTCTTATCAAACAGAGAATGAAAATTGTCTGTTTGTAGGAAAAGCGTGGCAGATGGAATGTTCACTAACCTTTTGAGCTCGTCAGTCTCCGGACTGGTTGGCTCATCGGTTAGAAGAGTCGTACGCAATTTCTGTAATAAGAATTGGTTCAACTCTTCGAGGAACTCACCTCCTACAATAAAGTGAGCTGTTTGAAAAGCTTGGATTGAGGTCGATAAGCTTTTTCATTTCAGTAACAATCAACAGAAGGAGACTAATGGTTAGTCTTCAGTTGGTGGTCGAGGAGATCTGGGTGGAGCATCGGAAGGCCGATGAGACTCCTGCCGAAACGGTTCGGCGACTTCTTCTCGAGGGTGGGTTGTCCGAGGACGACCTGGTCAAGCGCAAGGGCGTTGGAAGCAAGGGGGTTAATTTCCTCCTCTTCCTGCTCGGATTGCGCTCTGACAAGGTTGTCAAGGCTACCGCCTGACTGATGGAAAGACATCCGAAGGATCACTCTAACCTTCGATCCAAAAGAGTGTAGAGCACGGGGGCGTAATAACGCTTTGTGTGATGCCACCGTTACAAACGGTGGGGCTGACATGCAGTGTCATGGGTAGGGCGATTTCCCGAGAACAAATAATCGCTATGGCTATGGGAGAAGTCTTTCGAGGCTTCTCCACTTTATCAGCTCGTTCAGCTCACATTGGACGATCTGTAGAGTAGTAAAACTTCTCTATTATTTAAATTAAAATTCAGTCTTCATAGTATTTTGTGTGTGAATATTATTCATACCTAAAATACTATGAAGACTGTCGAAATGTTTCTTGTGGTCCGCGCCATTGGTAAACACGGTAGCTGGGCGCGGATTACGATCCACATTCTCGCCTTGGTAACGAGGCATGAAGGGTTGGGTCGAGCGGTGGCTGGGATCCGGCGGGAGTTCCGCTGGTAACAGCCAACAATTTAGTTCAAAAGCCGGGCGACGGCTTTCAACTGTGTGACAACATGCAGATCGCAAGGAGTGTATCGTCCTAATGTAAAACGATGCTACAAGTTACTCCGAACGAACAACTCGGACGTAACTTGTAAATTGGTCAAAGAGGAGACCAGTTATGTACATTTACAACGGAGTCCTGATCACTCGAGACGAGTATCTGGACGTCATCCGTGGCAATTAATTGCCTCGGTTCCCTGCTGCGCAGAAATGTGGCAAGCGGCCTCGTCTCGCGAGGTGACAACAGAATAGCGAGATGATATGAATGTTCGGGAGAATCATTCATATTAAACGGTTGTACATTCTCCCCTTTGTTGAGCTCACTACAATAGCGAGCTCATAGAGTCCCTACAGGGCTATGGATACTTTATAGAATGTGAAATGGAAATATTTGAGGGATTAAAACCCCTCTCCTCTAAACTTATTTCCTCGTCACATACTGTTTATGTATCCCTAGCCCTGTGGGGATTTTTTGTTTACTTTGTTTTCTTCGGAAATAATTTACGTCTATTTTTATTCAGAATGTTATGTAACTCTTTCCAGTACTTATTTATTTGAGGAGAAATTGCTATCTTATGTGCCTTATTATTTACCAACTGATCAAAACTCACATTTTTCTCATGCCACAATTTGCCACCTTCCATATATATCTGTATAGGTGGAATTAGTTTGTCCAAAGCATAAATAAATTTACTTTCTTTATCTTTCTTCTGCTCGTATTTTTCTATTGCCTTAATAAGAGATTTAAATTGTGGAAATCTAGCTTTTATCTTATCTAAAGCTTCTTTCTCTCTCTGTCTTTTGGTCTCATGATGCGATTGGTTCTTATCAAAGACGTATGTATCGCCAGCATAAATTTCTACTAAATCATGAGACAATGCATACATGAAAATAAGTTCTTTATTTAACTTAAGCTTATCAGTCTCAATGATATACCAAGCAACCATGGCCAACTGATAACTATGCTCCGCATCATTCTCATATCTCTCGCCATTCGGGGAACGCGCAATTCGAATAACTTCCCTAAATTCATGAGTGAATTGAACAAAATCTAGTAAGTTTTTTATTTCATTTTTCATCATAATTATTTACTACTCCAACATTTTTATATTTTCAAGTACTTTATCGAAACCGGGAAGCAAATCGAGCTTCATGATTTCATCCATCGTCAACCATCGAAAATCTCTACCTTCCCAATCCAACGTAATTTTATCTGTATTGACTTCAACCAAGACCGGATGAACAATCCATGTCTTATTGTATTTTGGCTCATCTTGATCAAAGATTTCCGCTAATTTTACTCTATTTACTTGCTCTTTCTTTATTCCCAACTCTTCTCCAAGTTCATCAAAAATCTTTTGTTCTAGACTTCTATTATCATCCAAGAATCCAGATACCCCATTCCAATAACTAGGGTAAAAATTCATATCAACACTTCGTTGAATTACCAAATATTTATTCTTAAATTTTAATACACAGTTAATTACAGGCGCCCATCTGATATCTGTAAAATCTACTTGCCCTATTTTCGCTTTGAATTTTGGTTGTTTTATCATTTCATTACATTAAAAAATAAATTTTATCAAAATAATGATCTCAAACTAATTATCTTTTATGATTCTTGATTGTAATTTAAAAACTACAAATAGCAAGGCTTGGTCTGGTACCACATCTCTTTTCTTTTTTATTGCCACTACACTTAAGTGTAGTGGCACAAATTTGAAAATGATAGAATACCCCCACCTATGTACTGGAATATCAGCGATGAAGAGAGACTTTATGAAGCTTTCGAGCTTGCAACCGACAGACGCCTTCTTGTCGACTTTCTTTATGATCTTCTAACTGACAAGGAAATGGAACAATGCATCAATAGACTAAAAACTGCCTGTTTACTCAATGACGGCGCCTCCTATACAGAAATAGCCAAAGTTACCAA
>CAYNZR010000046.1:0-4663 GCA_964401785.1 uncultured Candidatus Saccharibacteria bacterium | reverse complement strand
CAAATCCTTTGAAAAATGAATTTTTGGGGAGGATGTCTTCGATAAGTTTGCGTAGCTTGGGGATGTTCCATTGACCATTGCCGAGTTCGTATACCACCTGATGCTCTGTATCTTTTGGTTCGACTTGGAATAATTCATAAAAAGGACCATTTGCGACCAAGACACAGAGGTCTTTGTCCAAGATGAGCACTGGCTCATGCACGACATCAACTACTGTTTTGATATATGTCCAACTCTCTTCCCACGATCGCTCAAAAAAGTCTGATCCAATTGTGTTTGTTGTTTTTGTTTGCATACATAGGAGGCCGTGGCAGGTCTGAAATCATTACAGAACTTTGACATTTTGTATCAGTTATTGTGCTAGACTATAGACAAAGCTCTATTTCTAGTGGTGAAAAAAGCCACAACAATCTGTAATTTTATCTAGATCCGTACGTCTACAAATATAATGACCTCAAAAGAACAAACTCAATCTAATAGCGAGGAATTGACACAGGCACACAAAGATTATAATAAAGCCCTCAATTCTTATGCATATTACAAAGTGCATGACACTGAGGTTAGCGAGGATCTGGTGCAGGATACTTTCGTAAAGACATGGAAATATCTTGTGAAGGGAGGCAAGATAACCATGATGCGAGCCTTCTTGTACCATGTACTCAATAACTTGATAGTAGATGAGTATAGGAAGAGAAATCATAAGGCAGAGTCTCTAGATACGCTCATAGAAAGTGGTTTTGAACCGAAGGATGAGGAGTCAGATAGAATGGTCAATCTATTGGACGGCAAGGTTGTGATGAATAGTATTATGAGGTTGCCACTGATATACAAACGAGTCATGAGTATGCGTTTTGGACAGAGTTTGTCACTAAAGGAGATCGCTCGCATCAGTGGTCAGACAACCAATGCTATTGCAGTCAAGGTTCATCGTGGTATAGAGAAGCTCAAGGTTTTGTATAAAGGTAAAGTTTCTATTAAAAATAAATAAAATAAAAAATATATGATTTGGTCAATAATTGTAATACTATTTGTTCTATGGCTACTTGGTTTTAGTTTTAGTGTTGGCGGTGGACTCATCCACATCTTGCTCGTTATTGCAGTTATTGCGCTTATTGTTAGGTTGTTGTCGTAAATTAGATTGAGTAGAGAATAATAGCTAAATAAAAAACCGGCTCTGCAAAGCAAAGCCGGTCGTGTCCTAGGGAAGTATTATTCTCCAGGGTGATCCCTACCAAAGAAGTCACGCCCAGGAAAATCTTTGCGGGGCGTCGACATGTTGCCTCTTATGGGGCCGATGCCTACACCGGGGTGAATCGAGAAGATGACCACGGAGAGTTGCTGTCTTCCGTTGCCACGATCAGTCTCGCATTTGAGCTCGTAGGTGACGGTGACCGTCCTGGTAAGAGGTGCTTTGATCTCTTGATGAGTGCTTTTGACTCTCATGCCAAATGCAATCTTGTTAAGGAAGAAGGGCTCGAGGAAACCCTCATCGATCTGGCCCAACGGCACCGTACTACTCCAGCCAATGTTGGCATCAAAGTCGTACTCAAACGTTCTGTAAGGATGAGTTTCTCCTAATGCTTCTTCAACATCCTCTCTCAGGACATCTAGGAACTCCTGATCTTCGAGAAAAGCGTCGAGATTATCCCACCTGAAAAAGTTACCGGCACATCTGACGTCATGTCCTCGGAAATTGCGCGAGATCCCGGCTTGGGATCTGTCTCGCACGATGATTGTGATAGGCAGACCCTCGACTTTCATCCCGGTGTTAATTTTCAAAGCGATTGTTTACCACGATGTAGTGGTGATGATTGTTGTACTATGGACGATATCGTCTCCAATAAATATGTAACACCCGAGCTGTACTATGTCAACGAAGCAAAATTGTTTATAAATAGAAGGATACATAATTACTCAAAATATGCAGAGTCTATTTTGTATATATTATTCATATTTCATATAAAAAAATCATCCCCGCCAACCATGGCGGGGATGCGATTGCAGAGACGAGAGTGACGGTCACTCCTTCTGCACGAAGGAAAACAACTTGGGAATCTGACGACCACGATTGCGGTCGCGAATGATCCTGCTCGAGACGTTGTTGTCTCGGACGACCTCGTAAACGATCTTGTCGAGGTCCGAGGTCGAGACCATGGGTCGGTTAGTAGATGACACACCATGTCTCACCCGATCCCATTTACCATCCCCATCATCATCGAACACGGAGAGGTTGGGAAACTCGACCCCATCCTCCTTGTAGATGAACATCGACCGAGCATAGCTACCATCGTCGCTATGCCAATTGTCCTCAACAAGGGCACGCCATGTGCCCGAGGGTAGGACCACATCTCCCGTGTAGACCACGAGAGCGACGCCGTCGGGTGGAAAGCCATTATTGGCCTTACCAAACGGGTTGTGGATGATCGTTGCCATGAAGAACGTTGCGACAAGAATCACAACGCCTTGAGCAATAGTTTTCATAGGCTCTAAAAACAATATACAACTAAACTAAGGTATCTGTCAACATGTTGGGGATAACTGCCATTTTCATAAGTTTTATAGCACAGGTGATTTAATTATTGATGATATAATGTAATTGTTCGATTATTCTTAATAATAAAAAAATGTTCAAAAAAGTTTTCATATTTGTTTTTGTTGCGGTCTTGGGTCTCGTCTCTGTGTCACAAGCAGCTGCAAGCAAAGTTTATGTTTGTCATAACACTGGCTCAGATACCAATCCGGTCTTTTTGATTGAGGTATCCGAAAATGCCGTCGACTCATTATTGGCAAAGGGAGATTTTCTACTTCCTGAAGGTCAGTTGACATGTGCAGGTGGTGATCCTGTTCCAGAATAATTGGACATAGTGATCTAGATCAAAAGCCGGCGAAAGTCGGTTTTTTGATTATGGGTTTAGTTGTACATTAAGTTATAATTAATAAATGAAAAAAGCGCTTCTGTATGTAGTCACTTTTATTGCAATTATTTTTGTAATTGTTAGCATTTTTCCAAAAAAGAAAATTGCAAATTATCCATCTTCAGGAACAGACATCATCGCCTATGGTGATAGTCTAGTGCAAGGTGTCGGTTCGACACGTGGTGGAGATTTTGTTTCTGTTTTGTCGAGGAAATCTGGCCGACCAATAGTCAATCTCGGCCACTCTGGTGATACGACTGCGGATGGCCTCGCTCGAATAGCCGATCTAGACAAATACAATCCAAAAGTTGTCCTTCTTTTGCTTGGCGGTAATGATTATTTGAAAAAAATTCCCGCCAATGAAACCGAAGCAAACTTGATCAAAATGATCCGAATTATCCAATCAAAAGGTGCAATTGTTATTTTGCTCGGTGTAAGAGGTGGACTGCTCACCGATCATTTCGAAAGAATGTATGAAGATCTGAGTGTAAAATACGAGACGGCATATGTCGAGGATGTGCTAAGAGGTCTTATCTTCAATAAAAACTATATGTTTGACACAATACATCCCAATAATGCTGGCTATGCATTGATTGCTGAGAAAATATATCCGACTCTGGAGAGGGTTTTGAGGTGATTTACAACTATGTTCTAAGAATGATGAAAAATATAAAAGTAAATAATTTAAATATAAGATTTTATTCCAGTAGTATAGGATTCAAAAATAAAGCGCTTATTTTACTGAACGGTCTCCCGGGAAAACCAAAAGATTACGAAGTTATTTCGAAATTAAACAATCTTGGATTCGATGTTTTTATGCCTGAATATGAAGGCACTTGGGATTCCTCTGGCAGTTTTTTGTCAACTCATCCAGCATTTGCAATCGATGAATTTATTAAGTCTATTGTGTGTGGAATTAATATTTCAGGTGCATTGAAATATAGTACGGATAATATCTATGTTCTGGGTTCAAGCTTCGGTGGTTGGGTTGGATTATCAATAAACAATTTTAATACTTTGAAAAAAGTTTGTTTGTTGTCTCCTGTTATAAAATTTCAGCATGTCAGGAATATAAGTACTCTGGGTGATTATTTGAAACAGACTTTCCCAAACGATTATAGATTTGAATATTCAAACTGGTCTTTATTAATAAATGATAAAATTGAAAAAAATGAAAGTGTTTTAACTTCTCAGCCAGATAAGGTCATGATAGTAGCGGGAAGAAATGATGATCAAATTGATATTAATGAGATAGTCCAGTTTTCAAAATCTAGAGATATAAAGTTAGATATCGAAGACGTTGGTCATATTACTTTTAGTAAGATTTCAGAGGAGATTATGATAAAAATAATGAAGTTTTTTACCGAATCTGACTCCCTGTAGTACCTTGACAACACATACAAGGTATATTAGTATTGGTTCAATAATGTATAACAAGTCGAGCTCGTCAAATGGCGCAAAGGCGTCTAGTGGTGCAAAAAGATCATTTGGATATAGAGGTAGTAGACCTAATTTTTCTAAAAACGGTTTTTCAAAAAAAGGTCCTGCGAAAGGAGGCTTTTCTCATGGTGGACGATCAAATTTTGCTCGTGGTAATGGTCGCGGAAATTTTGCAAAAAGAGGTCCAGTCGGTGAATATCTCAATCCTTCAAGATTCATAAACAAAGTGGTCGTCTCCGAAGAAGCTCAAGTTTACAAGCCCGAACATGCATTTTCTGATTTTCCTATTGACGAGAGATTGAAAGTTG
>CAYNZR010000045.1:2500-4719 GCA_964401785.1 uncultured Candidatus Saccharibacteria bacterium | reverse complement strand
TTTTTCACCGCGTAATCAAAGACTTCATGATACAAGGTGGTGATCCGACTGGTACGGGTATGGGAGGTCCTGGATACAAATTTGAAGACGAGCTCAATCCTGCCACACCATCATATAAGGCTGGTTATGCTCGCGGTGTTGTAGCAATGGCAAATTCCGGACCAAATACTAATGGTAGTCAGTTCTTCATTATGCACAAAGATGTACCTTTGCCTCATAGCTATTCCATATTCGGCAAGGTCGTCAGTGGTTTAGAAGTGGTTGACGCAATAGCTTCATCCAAAACGAATCCAAGTGATAGGCCAATTGATGATGTTGTCATGACAAAAGTTACAGTTACAAAGAAGTAGTAAATCAGTGATTAGTATTTAGCCACTAGCCACTAGTAATTGCAATTGTTAATATTAAACTGTACTCACTAGTGGCTAATTACTAGTGGCTATTCACTGCTTTATGTCTGAATACTACAATCCACGCAAAACAAAAAATCTTTTTGATCCTTCGAGTGAAGAATCATTCAAGGTTAGTCGCTCAAAGATCGATCTCTTTTTGAATTGTCCACTTTGTTTCTACCTCGATTGTCGTCTAGGGGTCGGTAGACCACCGGGCTTTCCGTTTGCCCTCAACTCCGCCGTCGATACATTACTCAAAAAAGAATTTGATCTTCATCGTGCAAAAAAGAGAGCTCATCCGCTCATGGATGCTTATGGGTTAAATGATGTCATTCCATATGATCACAAAGATCTCGATCTGTGGAGGAGCAATTTCAAAGGAATGAGACATGAATACAAACCAGAGAATCTTTTGGTTACAGGTGCCATCGATGACATTTGGATAAATAATAAAACCGGCGAACTTATAATCGTTGACTACAAATCTACAAGTAAAGAAGAAAAAGTAAATTTGGACAAAGAATGGCAGATAGGCTACAAGCGTCAGATGGAAATCTATCAGTGGCTCTTCAGACAGGCTGGTTTTCCTGTATCGAAGACTGGATATTTTGTCTATTGTAATGGTAAGACAGACAGGGAAGCATTTGATGCCAAGCTCGAGTTTGAAATTGATCTCATACCATATACAGGTGATGATAGTTGGATACCAGGTGCGTTGTCTGAGCTCAAAAAATGCTTGCTATTAGAAAAGCCCCCAAAACCATCAAAAGAGTGTGACTATTGCAATTATCGCAGAGCTTCAAAGGAGGTGCAGTTGGAGCAGAGGGGGTAGAGGGTGTGACATCCCCAGCAGGTACTTACAGCATCTCGGTGAAATGAAAATGTTGTAGTGTCAAATTCTTATATTGACCATGTCATTATTATATGATTGAATGCAAATAGCATTTCGTTCTTTTCCAATATATTTAATTCGCCGTAGCTTATAGTAGCTCCATACGGGCTTTTATAAGCTATGGCGAAACATCCTTTCCTTGACTCCTTCTAGGTGCTCGAAAGGTCGAGGTTTTAGAAGAATAGGAATTGTTGGTGCATTAGCCGGCGAAAACAACATGAGTGATAGAAATCAGATGATGGCTGCTGTTGCGGCTATTCTACAAGTGGTTGATTGGAATAAAGTCGAACTTCAAGATTTGATCGAGGCGGCAAATGGAGGCAGGCTTGGACCTGCTTTGACCAAATGGCTTGGCGACAAAGGATGGTTTCCGCGTCCTCCGCCCTTGGTTATCGACCGCTCTATTTCTCCCGTATGCCGACTTGGCCCCGAGTGGTCGGTCTGGTTGGGTCCTGCGGATGGAAATGGGCTCGAAGGCGAGCCAGATGTGGATCTGAGAGCCGGTGCTGTTACAACTTTCGACGTATCGAAGGTGAGATTCCTCAGTGGTCTCGTCGAAGGCGAATCGTCGATTACTGGAGAGGAGAGGCTCAAGAGGCTTCGCATCGGGACCGACATTCAAATCGATGCCCAGACTTTCTGGGCGTTGTACACCGAAAAGGGTCAGGTGACCCTTAGATGGCTCCATGACTTTTATGGGGTAAATTGGATTGAGGAGCTCGGTACCATCCTACGCTGCCCGAGCGGTTACCGTTTTTCCCTCGCTCTGGACAGTTCTTACGATGGTAGTTGGGATTGGGTCTTTCGCCAGCTCAGCAACGATTGTGATGCGGATAATCCCGCTATCGGTCTCGAACTCGCATAGACCCTTTGGTCTATTGGTACTTTGTCTATCATTCGCGCACTGGAAACGGTGCGCGGATTTTTTTATTTAT
>CAYNZR010000045.1:0-2400 GCA_964401785.1 uncultured Candidatus Saccharibacteria bacterium | reverse complement strand
GTTATAAGTTTAATGCGCATAGTCTTGATATATGGCTCAATTGAGCCGAATATTACAAGCAAATGCCAATCATATATGAATAAAACATTCAATTTCAAATTCGTTCTTATGGCATTGGTAATAATGCTTGGCATTGTTATTTCTGTGCCATCGAACACTAATGCAGGTTACGATTATGGTTATTATAGTAATGGTTATAGTTCATACTCAATATACGGTTATGATACAAACTATTATTCACCGACACCTATGGTGAGACCTACATATACTCAACCAATCTATGTTACTCAATCTATATATGTCACACAGCCTGTAGTCGTACAGCAACCTGTAGTTGTCAGACCTGCAGTTACTTATAGTCAGGCCAACTTGGTTTCATCTTGTTCTGCAAAAGTAAGTTACAACAACAGTTCAGGTGTTGCCAATGTTGTCTGGAGTGCAAATCCTTCAGGTGGCAATGGATACTATTCATATTCTTGGACTGGTACTGATGGTCTCAATAGCTCATACAAAGATGCATATTTCAATTATTCTACAACTGGTACAAAGTATGCCTCAGTCAACATCACTTCAGGTGGTCATACGATCACAGTAAATTGTAATCCTGTAAATATTACATATCCATATCCTGTCAATTATGAAACAGTATATGCCGGTACATATACAAGACCTGTTTATGTAAATAAATATCAAAATCTTGATATTGGTTGTTTCGTCGATCCTACAAATGCAAAAGTAGATCAGCCTGTCACTTGGACAGCTGAAGTTACAAATGGAGTCGGACCATTCACATACTCATGGACAGGTTCGGAAGGTTTGTCTGGTTCTCAAAGTTCTGTGATCAAATATTACGGAACACCAGGTTCAAAGAGTGCAATAGTTACAGTCACATCTGCCGATGGTAGAACTGGCACAAAGGCATGTAGTAATGCTATTACAATTGCAAGTACAAAAGTAATTGCAAAAAATACTACTCCCACAAAAACAGTAACACCAACAACTTCAAAAGTAGAAACAAAAACAGAAACTGTGGTCAAAACAGAAAAGCCAGTAGTAGAACTTGCTTCTGTAGCGCCAAGTACATCAAATCAGGTAGCAGTATCTCTGCTTTCACTGAATAGTGTTCCTTGGGGTTGGGTTGCAATAATTATCATCCTTGTTCTATTCTTCACAGTGATGTATCTCTTGTTCAATAGAAAACATATCTAAAAGACGGGTGTGAGCAAACAAATAAAATGTTTCTCGAGGCGAGGTCTCGCGATAAAAACAAAAATCCGCTGAGTTATTCGGCGGATTTTTGTTTTACCTCTAACCTTTTACCTCTAACCTTTTACCTTCTTTTTTACCTCCTCTCTTTGATCTCAGCTGTGAGTATATCCACCACTTCCTCTCTACTCAATTGTCCAACTTGACCTCGATCGCGATTCTCCAGAGTGACTTTGTCTGCCTCCATATCTTTGTCGCCAATAATTATGAAATATGGAATCTTGGCGTTCTTTGCGTTGCGGACTTTTTTGCCGAAACCGTCATTTGATAGGTCCAATTCTGAACGGATCATATTGTCACGAAGCATATTGTGGATCTTTTGTGCACTAGCTATATGAGCTTCACTAATAGGGATAACTTTGACCTGTATTGGAGCAAGCCAAAGAGGGAAATTGCCTCCATAATGCTCGATAAGGAAACCGAGGAATCTCTCATGAGTACCAAGTGGTGCTCGGTGAATACAGAGAGGAGTCTTTGCGGTACCATCTCTATCTGTATAGACAAGATCGAAGCGTTTTGGTACGGCGAAATCTACTTGATTTGTAGCAAGGGTGAATTCACGGCCGATAGCGCTCCAGACTTGAACATCGATCTTTGGGCCATAGAAGGCTGCCTCATTTGGTACTTCTATGTATGGGATTTTGGAATCAATGAGAACATTGCGGACCATGTCTTCGGTTTTCTTCCATAGCTCTGGCTCACTGACGAATTTTTCTCCAAGTCGTTTTGGGTCATGAGTGGAGAAGCGCATGACATATTTGTCTACACCGAAGATTTTGAAATACTTAATGTACATTTCATTTACCGCTCGAAATTCATCGGCAAATTGCTCCTCAGTACAATAAATGTGAGCATCGTTCATCTGCATGGTGCGAACACGCATTAGTCCGAATAGTTCGCCACTTTTCTCATGACGATAACATGTGCCGTATTCAGCCAAGCGTAATGGTAGATCGCGATAACTTCTCATTCTTGAGCCGAAGATTTTGTGATGATGTGGGCAGTTCATGGCTTTGAGATAATATTTGCCACTCTCGTATTCCATCGGAGGGAACATGCTTTCTTCATAATATGGTAAGTGTCCACTGCGGAGATAGAGAGCATCTTTTGCAATGTGAGGTGTGCGAACTCGGA
>CAYNZR010000044.1:0-4877 GCA_964401785.1 uncultured Candidatus Saccharibacteria bacterium | reverse complement strand
GAGGTATGATTGCGAATATAATCAATGCAATATTTTTCTTAATGAGAATTTAGATACCACGAAGAATAATAATTTAATCTTATCGATCGCGCCAAAAAAAACGCTCCTAGGCCTGTGAGCCAGAGGAGCGTTGTGCGAGCAAACCGTTGTTTGAATACGGATTTACTTGTTGTGATCGTTCAGTACGACCATGCCCGAAAGAACTTGTTTTGATTACGATGATCGACTTCGATCATGAGAACTGGGTATTGTTCCCAAGTTATTTGTCCTATCCGTTCCCATTTGACAAAATCCTCGGATGATTCGAGCACGGTGTCGGCCCCGTATGAGCCATTTACGACCACTATGCTGTATTCTCGAGGAACAAAGTCATCCAAGTACGTCTCATCGTAGTCATATCGACCTTCCCACATGACACGATAAATCGTAACTGTGGGAACTTCTATTCTGGTACCCCCTTGGGTAAAGACTGCATCAGTTCCGTCTTCACGACTTAGGACAATTCTCAGTCGTCCCTGATTAGTAAAGAAGAAACTGTCGAAAACGACTCCGCCATCCTTGGTAATGAGTGGTTTGTAAGAACCACTTTCGTCTTGCTTGAATTTGGCGCTAACGACCCCTTGAAGAGCAAGTGTCGCTCGAGCCGGTTGAACTTTGAATGATTCAACCGTCAACTTCTCTGTTAATCCGAGATCTCGATCAACATAAAAGCTTTCATCTGCTGGATCGGCGAAATCAGTCCACACCTTGAATCGAACTTCACCTTGATTGGGGAGGAACGATCTCAATCGGAGACTGTTTTTGGCGATAAAGTCTTGGTATTCCACAAAAGAGGTAAACGATCGGTTGGTGGTTAGGCCAACCGTATTCATCCCACCACTATCCAAAGTCTGCTGAAGGGCAATAGTAACTACACAATTTTTGCCTGCAACAGACCGATCAAGCAATTGTTCACCAAGTGGCAATGACGTCTGTGCGCTTACCTCGCGATTCAAAATATGTGATAGAAAAAAAACACAGACTAGGAAAATCTTTTTCATACAATTCCTTTCTCAGTTGAAGATTGGGAGATCAGATCTATTTACAGTATATCACGCTATGGTATGATTCCAACAGATTTGATCCATTCAAAATGCACAATGTGCGCAAATAGAAAGGTGGTCTGAATGAAAAAAATAGTTTTGTCACTTTTTTTGTTTCTGGGGGCGTCAGTTGCCCTCGCTGGTCCATCGAGAATTGAGGACTTGAGAGGTTGGAGCACCAATGGAGGTTTTGTTATCTCCTGGACCGCTCCAACTCCGGCAGAAGGCACTACCCTCACGAACGTCACAGTGAAGTACAGTACTTCACCGATTAATGCCTTGAATTGGGGATCGGGAGCAAATTCAACCATTGCGTGGTTGACCGACCCAGGAACCCCAGGGACAGAGCAACAAGCGGTGGTGACTGAACTCACCGCCGATACGACTTATTTTGTTGCTATTAGGACGACAGACTCAACTGGCTCACAGTCTACAATTTCCACGCTTGCTGTAGTTCGGTCGGGAAACACAACCTGCGATGTCAGATTGGCATGGAACCCTAATTCTGAGGCAAATATTGCTGGTTATAGGCTGTATATAGGCACAGCCCCTGGAGTATACGACACAGCCACCATCGACATAGACGACGTGACTCATTACACCGTTCGAGGTCAGTTGGTCTATGGAGTTGTTTACTATTTTGCATTAACGGCATACGACACCGACGGATTGGAAAGCGCCAAGTCGGACGAGATCAGATATTCCTGTCGGTAAAGATTCGACTTGCGCAGTCTTGCGACTCCCGTAAACTCGTCTACGGGAGTTGATTTTTTATAAGCAATAGGATATATCTAGAGTAAAATCATTTATTGAATCAGACATGAACAAAGGTAAACAAATTCTTCTAATAATATTTAGTTTCTTATGCATTTTTATTAATGCAAAAAATGTTTCAGCAGCTACAAATCAGTGGAATACTATAACACCAAGCGGAACTTCAGGCTATATTTTCAATACTATGGCTGGAATAGGAAATAATGTGTATTTGGGAACTGATCACGGTATTTACAAGAGTACCGATGGTGGTACCACGTGGACTCAGACAAATACCGGACTTTCAACTCATCTAAATATAACTTCAATCGCCATTGGTTGGTATTACAATTCAACTACATTCAAATACGCCACTACTTCAAATACTTATGTTTTTGTCGGCACTTCTGATGGTGGTGTATTCGCCAGTACCATTTCTGGTTCAAACTGGACCGCTACAAGTACCGGTCTTACCGATACCAACATATTGGATATCGAAATCGATCAAGCGCAAGCAACTCAAGGAAGCTACACAGATATATACGTAGCAACACCAAGCGGAATATTTATAAGTACGACCACTGGAGCAAGTTGGCAACTAGATAATACTGGTATAGCTGGTCAATCCACAAGAGTAGTTTCTGGTTTTGGCAGCCAAAAAATATATAGTCTATCAAGCAACAATAGAATATATTCAAGTAATATACATTCAGCTTCTCATGTCTACGAATCATGGTCCAGTATTTTCAATGGATCTGGAACAACAACCAATGATGTTTCAATTCTCAATGCAACGGGGAATATTCTTTGGATTTCTACTAGCAAAGGAATCTACAAAAGTAATGATGCAAATACTAGTTTTGCTTCAACTAGCATAGGTTTGCCAAATAGTTCTATTGGTAATGTAGCAAGTGACTACAACGATTCAAATATAGCTTATGCAAGTATAAATGGCTATGGAGTATATCGAACAACCAACGAAGCAATAGCAAATTATGATCCTCAAATTCCAGAGTGGTTACCGATAAATCTGAACTTAACCGATCTCAATATTAAAGAAGTCAAAACTGATCCATATGATTCGACTGTTGTATATGCAATTAGTTCGAATGGAGTCTATAAACTTCAATACGGTAATATAGTAATTGAAAACTTTGATGGTGTACCTCCATCAGCTGTTTCAGATCTCTCTGTAACAAATATTGCTGGAGTACCAAGACTTTCTTGGACAGCACCCGGTAGTAATGGCACTTTCGGCACATCAACATCATACGACATTCGTTATTCGACCTCACCAATTACTGAAGAAAATTTTCATTCTGCAACTCCAGTAATTCCGCAACCAAGTCCTAATGTTTCAGGATATGCTGAAACATATCTGGCAAATAATTTGCCAACTGGAGTTACACTATATTTTGCCCTGAAAGCTATCGATAATTTTGATAATACTAGTAATCTTTCAAATGTTGTAAGTTTTGTACGAACAAGTCCTACAGTAAGTACCCAAGTCGCATCGACAATATCTCAAACTGGAGCAACACTTAACGGAACAATTGTAACAAATAGTAATGTAGCTTCTACAACAGATCGTGGTTTTGCTTACGGTGTATCAGTACCATATTCGGCAACTACAACAGAATCTGGAGATTTTTCGACTGGTGCATTTAGTTCAGTTCTTAGTGCAGTATTAACCTGTAATACTACATATCATTATTCAGCATATGCCACAAATGCATTTGGAACTGGCTATGGCAGTGATTCAAGTTTTACCACTTCGGCATGTTCAGACAATACAGCGCCAATCATTACAGCATTTACAATTCCTGCAACGAGCGAATCTTTGACCGTTTCTATTACTTCATTTACAGCCACTGATAATACGAGTGTAACAGGGTATTTGATAAGAGAATCTTCGACAGCACCACAAAGCAATGACTCTGACTGGTCAGTGAATGCTCAGTCAACATATGTTTTTTCTAGTGCTGGATCGAAAACCCTATATGCTTGGGCAAAAGATAGTGCCGGAAATGTATCCTTGTCTAGTAGTGCACAAGTAATCATTACTCTTAATAGCGGTGGTGGAATCAGTGGAGGTGGGGGCGGAGGCGGCGGGGGTGGTGGAGGAGGAGGTGGAGGCGGCGGCGGGGGTGCTTCATCATACATTTTGAGTGTTAACAAAAGTGGTCGTGGCTTCGGAACTATTTCTACAATTCCATCTGGACTTATTTGCGGTTCTATTTGTTCAGCATCATATCCAGCAAATACTTCGGTGATTTTGTCAGCTAATGCCGAGAATGGTTCGTATTTGGCCTCATGGGTTGGTTGTACTTCATCATCTGGTAATACATGCACAGTTATTCTGGCTACAAATGTTTCAATATCTGTATCTTTCAATCTAGGTACTTCAACGACTGCTCCAGCAGTTACTCTCTCAGCAAATAATTATGCTCCAACCTTACCACCGATTCCTTTCAAATTCGCCGAGCTGAAGGTTGGTGATCGTAGTCCATTAGTCGTAGAGTTGCAAAATTTTCTAATTGCTCAGGGATATCTGGATAAATCATATAATACCGGATATTACGGAGCTATTACTGATAGTTCAGTCAAAAAATACATTCAGGCTGTTATCACTTCACAAACTTCATCTCGTCTTCAACAGACAAACTATGCCAACTATGGTGCCAATCAACTAGCTTTATCGACTACAACATATCCATATATAAATGCTACTTTTGTTATTGGTACAAAAGGACCACAAATTGTTGAACTACAAAAATATCTGGCTGGAAAGGGTTATATGTTGAGTTCACTGGCAACAGGTTATTTTGGTCAAATAACTTTGTCTGCCTTGACTAGGTATAAAACTGATATGTTAGCAAAGATGAATGTGTCATCCTTCTGTCCCGTAGGCTTCAAATGTATTGCACAAAATTCAAATTTAACAACTCAATCAAGTGTAAAAATACCTCAATTTACTAAAGATCTAAAATTGGGTTCGAGCGATCCTGAAATTTCAAATTTACAAAGATTTCTTAACTTAAA
>CAYNZR010000043.1:0-5041 GCA_964401785.1 uncultured Candidatus Saccharibacteria bacterium | reverse complement strand
TCTGATTTTAGTATGTTCTCTATTTGCATAATTATTTCTTGTATGACGATGCCGTTTGGGTGCGGTATAAGTTACAGGGCAAAACTATTATAATCGTGCTCTAATTCTTTCAATACGGTAATAATAGTTGTATGATTAATTTGTTATATAATTAAAATTATTATGAAAAATCAAATTAGAGGATTTTCAGTACAATTACTAGTTGGAATATTTGCAGTCTTAATTATTGGTGTAAGTGTATATTTCTATAACGATAAGAAAGTGACCATTAATACTTTAGGAAATACACAATTATCTTCAAATTCCATTTGTGGTGATTTCAAAGATTTTTCTGATTACGTATTGAATAATATACAGAAACCTGATAGTCAAAAAGTTATGGAAATGAATCCATATGTTATCACTAGTTTTCATTGGAAACGAAGTGCGACCGAACCTTATATAACTTATCCGATTGTGCGAGGTGTAGAAGCTTATTACGGAGATAATGAAACAAGTCGTAATATTGATTTTACAGTCGACGCTATCAAGAAATCTTCTGAGTCACTTGCTAAGTCGATAAATGATGAGGTGAAAAAACTTGGTTTTTCATTAAATCAGTTGAATACGCTGAATTATCAGTCTTTTTCTAATCAAGATGTAATCCAAACTTATGCTTTTGAAAAGGGTGAAAATCTCTACAGTATTGTCTTGACCGTTGATAGTGGTAATCATCAGGCCTCACCTTACGGTGTAGTAAGAATAACTTGTGGTAAAGCAATAGATAATTTCGATAAAGTTTATAATTCTCTAAGTCTAAAAGCCGACCTTTCAATTCCTAATCCTTACTACGATGATTATGTAGCCATAGCTGATGTAAGTACAGATAACACAGTTTATGCAGTTCTTGGAAGCATTAATCAAATAAGAATTTCAAATTACTATTACTTTGACGGAAGCAAACTTAAACTTGTCGGCAAGGATAGTTATCCAGTTGAATGTTCTAGTCTTGAATCACAGAAAGTTGGTTTAGGAATGAAGTGTTCAGATAAATATAACCCACGAAAAGTAGAATATACAAATTAAGTTATTAAATTTTTTGCTATAATGCCCATATGGATCAAATAAAAGACAATAAACTAAAGATTATTATTGGTGTTGTGGTTTTGGTGGTGATTATCATCTCTGCAACAATATATATGTCTGCGGGAGGATTTTCGGAACAAGGCTCTTATGTCGAGGTCAAAGGTCTTTCCGAAAAGATAGTCAAAGCCGATACTGCTATCTGGTCAATGAGCTTCGATGTCAAATCAAATGATATAGACTCGCTTTATTCTGGTATCGCAAAGAACATTGAGACGATCAGGGCATTTCTCAAAGAAAAAGGCTTCGATGACAAAGAGATCAATGTTGCTCCTGTAAATATCTACCAAGATACCTACAAGGATTCAGCATTCAGATACAATTCAAACAATCAGGTTTCTGTATATACAAAAAAGGTTGACCTAGCAAAATCCGCTTCAAATAGCACACTAAATCTAGTAAAAAAGGGCGTCGTTCTCAATCAAAATTACATTTCATTCCAATTCTCAGATCTAAACAGTATCAAGCCGGAGATGCTCGCTGAAGCGATCAAGAATGCTCGCTCGACTGCTTCTCAATTTGCAAAAAATACAGACTCTACTGTAGGAAGTGTCACAAGAGGCAATCAGGGAGTTTTTGAGATAGAGGACAAAGATCCAGGTTCTCCAGAATACAAAAAGATTCGACTTGTCTCGACATTGAGGTTCTTGTTGAAGTAATAATGTATCATACTTACATTCTAGAGTGCGCAGATAAAACTCTATATGTTGGTTGTACAAATAATCTTGAAAAGAGATTGTTGGAGCACAATCATAGGAAAAATGGTGCGCATTATACCAAGATCAGAAGGCCGGTGACTCTCATACATCATGAGACTTTTGCAACCTTGAAACAAGCTCGAAGTCGTGAGGCTGAAATAAAAAGAATGAGTAGGGAGGAGAAGTTGAGGATGGTGGGTAAATAAAAAATAGGCGGCACCGAAGTGCCGCCTTGAAGAGCGAAGAGGGGTTGCTACGCGCAACCAGTCGTGTCCGGCTGTTTTCGCTCGGCTTGGTAGAGACCAAGTGCTTGCTCAGCCGCGGTACGAAAGGCATTCACGAATCCGAGGTCAAGAGCGATATTGTCCCAATCCGGTTCGCCAGTCTTCGTCATGGCGACTTTGACATTTTGTGTGGCTAAGAAGACAACTCGAAGCCTGAATTTCCAGAGGTTCATATGCTCCGCGTCCTCTCGAAACAGCTCGATCCATTGCTTGTCGAACTGCTGCAGGATGCTGACCATTGCTTCCAGAACCTGTGTGACAGTATTCAGTCCGTCAGGTTGATCTCCGAAATTAAAGCCAATCGCATCGACCTGCCCAGCCTGCAGAATGTTGTCGAAATTGTCCCAAACTTCCAGTGGTCTTTGTTTGCTCATGAAGTTACTATCGTTTCTGGGTTTACTGCATTTCCGGGATCATAATACAACAAAAGAATATTAAGTCAATGTCAAACTTCTTAAATAAACAAGTAGTAATATTCTATGCTAATATCTTGATATCATAGAAAATATTTATTTCTTATGCCCACAACAAAAGTTAAACTTGAGGAAAATGGAAAGTTTGGTAAAGGAATCTTTGCAATTGAACATATCAATAAGGGTGAAGTTATAGCATCATTTGATGGTGAGATCTATGGTTGGGATGATGATCGTTGGACAGATGAGCTTTATGATCATGTTATCCAGTTTGAAGAAAGGAAATGGCGTGATTCGAATGGAATCGCAAGATGGATCAATCACTCTTGCGAACCAAATTGCGGTATAAAAAATCTATTTGATGTTGTGGCTATGAGAGATATTGAAGCGGGAGAAGAAATAACTTGGGATTATGAAATGACAGAAAAAAATCCATGGTGGAGAATGAATTGTAAATGTGGTACGAAAAGTTGCAGAATGGTTATAGGTAATTATGACAATATGCCCGAAATTATAAGGCAAAAGTATGCTGGCTATATTTCGGAGTGGTTGGTAATATAGTTATATAACATAAACTATTAATGTATAAAAAAGAACTAGATTTTGCTATTAAGATTGCAAAACAAGCGGGAGAAATAATGCTTAAATATTTTGATATTGAACAGAGTGTCGAATTTAAGTCCGATAATACGCCAGTTACGATTGCAGATAAAGAAATAAATACTTTGGTAATAGAAGGATTGAGAGAATCTTTTCCGAAAGATAGTGTAATTGGTGAAGAAGAGAGCGCTACAGTTAACAGTAGTGGTAGAAATTGGTTTTGTGATCCGATAGATGGGACATCAGCGTTTGTGTGCAATATTCCGACTGCAATGTTTTCTCTAGCTTTGATTGTAGATGGTAAGCCGGTTGTCGGTGTCGTATATGATCCATTTTTGAACCGACTCTATACATCTGTAGTTGGTGAAAAAAGTTACTGCAATGGAGAAATGATATCTGTTAACGATACTCATTTGGAAAATGGAACTGTTGCCGTTACGGGTAATGTAAAGTCAATATTATCTTCAAGTTATATAAAAAGACTTACTGAATCTGGGATTCGTACAATTAGTTTTTCTGGCGGAGTTTACAAAAGTTGTTTGGTTGCGAAAGGGAAGCTTACAGCCTATGTAGAACATACTTTGAATGCATATGACATTGCAGCTGTACATCTAATTGTTGAAAACGCAGGAGGTAAAGTTACCGCATTCGACGGAAAGGTGCTTGATTATTCAAAACAATTCAAAGGAGCAATTATTTCAAATGGGAAAGTTCATGTTAGGTTGGTAGGGTTGTGCAATGACTGAGGAATTCCATGCATTTTACAATATCAAAAATAAAACCAGAAGATGCTCTTGGTGTAAGAGAAGTTTTGAGGGACACTTGGATTGCTACGTATCCAAATGAGGAATTAGGTATTACCAAAGCAGACATAGCCGATTCATACAAAGATCTATTTACTGAAGAAAGTATCAAGCAATTCCAAGAAAGGATTAGGAACTTTCCAGATAGTATCCAGACATTTGTTGCGAAAGATGGAGATAGAATTGTGGGCGTTTGTAGGGTCATTATTGAAAAAGATAGCAACGAGTTGAAAATGCTTTATGTACACCCTGAGTATCAAGGTAAAGGTATTGGCAAGGCGCTATGGGAGGAAAGTAAAAAACTTTTAAATGAAAATAATAGAATCTTTGTAAATGTTGCTACTTATAATAATCAAGCTATTAAATTTTATGAAAAATTAGGTTTCAAGGATACTGGCAAAAGATTTGAGGAGGAAAAGTTTCGGTTCAAAAACGGTGCAAATATTCCAGAAATGGAGATGGTTATCGAAGCAAAAAAACTATAGATTATGGTAAAATAACCAACATATTAACCACTAATATATTTATATGAACGAGCTCAACAAAGTATTGAACGAAAATGAAAAAGTAATGTGGCAAGGTGGTCCAAGTTTTTGGCCATTCTTTTTTGGCGGATCAGCAATGACCGCAGTATTTGGGTTGTTTTGGATGGCATTTCTGATTCCTTTTATTTTCGTGGCAGTAACTGATATATTCTTTGGATCACATATATACGGCTTTGGCATATTATTATTACCTCATTTTTGGGTTGGAATAATCCTTGTTTTCGGAATGCCTATATATCAGATCTTGGTTCACAAGCGAACATATTATGCTATTACAGACAAAAGAGTGATCTTGCAAAAAGGTGTCATTGGTCGTGATTTTGAGACTGTTGATTTTGACCAAGTGACAAATTCTGAAGTCAACGTCGGATTCTTCGACAAAATCTTCGGCAAGAATACTGGAAGCATTCTCATCTCTACCGCAGGTTCATTCACTTACAATCGTCAGGGTGGAGCAGTACAAAAGCCATACACGCTTCGAAATATTACAAATCCTTATGAAGCTTTCAAATTCTTCAAGCAAATTTCTCATGATGTAAGATCTGATATCAATTATCCAAATAAGATGCGACCAGC
>CAYNZR010000042.1:2188-5430 GCA_964401785.1 uncultured Candidatus Saccharibacteria bacterium | reverse complement strand
TTAATAAATACCTTCAATCCTGCTGTGGCATTATAACTAGGTATCAAGTCTAGCTGAATACCATTTGCGATTTTGTCGTATCTACTTGGAATTCCTGTTAAGTTCTGTCCATCTATAAACGTAGAAGTACTTTCACTGTTCAAGTAATCTGGTGTACTTTGGTCTACTGGATATATTTCTTGATAGTCTCCAGTTGAGGAGGTTTTTACCATTACCCTGTAAATATCAAGGATAATGTTTGATGAGCCGTCTACGGTAAACGTATAGTCACGCTGTCCTGATACAAGATTAGTAGTGATGAACGGATAATCTGTATGGTTACTGTCGTCAAATTGCCATGTGCCGTCTGGACCGAAAGCTATAGAGAGAAAATCATCCCAAGCTATATTTGTGTCGACAGTAAACTCTTTTAGTCTGTCAGTATTACCTGATACATCACCTCGGTTAAATCCAACCTCTTTCTCAAATAGTTGAACTAATCCTTTATATGTAGTTGTGTCATTAAATTGTATTGAAATGGTAGTGTAATTTAATTTATAAGCACACTATTCATCACCCCATATAGAGGTGATGTAAGTGAGCTAATTCTGATACCAAGTTGCCTGACAAGTTCCTGTTGGACTAAATGTGCCTGCCGTTGCCTCTGGTGTTGTGTCTTGCATACCAACAACCAGCCATGAATTAGGTGGGAATTGATATAGCTGTGTAGACGAAGCTACCAACATACCTTGACCATTAGCAGCTAAACTGACTGTTCCAAGGCTTGTTGATGTAGCGTAAGCAGTTAATGCTCTTGCCATTGTTACCAACGAAGCTGTTGTTGAACCAACCGAGAACTGTATCGAAGCAAAATTCAATGTAGATGTTGCTGCTGGAGCTTGCAAAGCACAAACTGTTGTCGTTGCTTGTGTCAAACTATCAGTTCTAGCACCCCATACTCGTACACCTCCAAAAGAAAAGTAAGGTGAGTTAATATCAGGACTTGATACTGAACCCAACTTAACATCTTGCTTTGGAACATTAACGTTAACAATTGGAGCTGGAACAACTACCTTAGCCGCTTCAACATTTACCACAGGAGCTGGAACATTGACGACTGGTGCTGAACTACCCAATTGTGTAACTTCTGGGACTGTTACTACTGTTGGAGTCTTGAAAGCTAATACACCAAATACAAGTGTTGTAGCTACAAATACTCCAATAGTTACTTTCTTTGTGTCCATTTGTTAAATTATTAAACTGATAAACGTCTATTGCCAAACTTCAAGTTGTCTTCAACTGGGTCTGGTGCATTTTTCTTTGCTTTGAGTTCTGCAAGTAACTTATCTTTTTTGATTGCCCACTTCTCTGGGTTCTTATAAGCATAAGCATTGAGAACCTTTGCAAACTCAACCTGTGCTTTACTTGCACTAGCTGGTAGTTCGATTACCAAAGGCAAGTCAACTGGTCGAAGAATTAATGGGTCTCGAACAATTATCTCATCTGATGTTTCCTCTACTAATTTCTCTAAATCTTTTTTAGCCATTTTCTTTCATTTAACCTTGTGTGGAGTGTAGGGACATCCACCGGCGGGGATGGAGTGCCCTAGACCCCACGCAAGGGGTCGTATAATTTAGGCGATTGCAATGTCTGTGAAAAGAGCTGCTTTTTGTGCCCATAGCTTAAAGCCTACAAGACCATAAACTACAACTTCTTTACCAGTCTTTGCTGTAACGCCTTTTTCCTCGTATTGTATGCCACGAGGAGAAGCATAAGTAGCAAGTCCTGAAATACCGAAGACTCGGTGACCACTGTTTGTAACGGTGGTTGTTCCAAGAGTTGCACTAACGAATGTTCCTGAACGTACAACGTAGATATCTACACCCATCCAACTATTCATAAATCCGTTTTTCAATGTAGCGTCTGCCATTGTAAAGCCATTTGTTGCTCCAGCAATAGCAAAACCTACCAAGTCTGTGTTTTCAATGACTAGGAATGGTGCACCAGTAATACCCTGATAACCTGCTACTGAAGCAACAAGGTTACCCATGATGGTATTAATGTTAGCAGCGGTTGTAAAACCTCCTGCTGGTGTTGTGTATGAGCTTGTAGCATCTTCACAAAGATTGTTTAGAACAAACTTGTCGATACCATAAGCGACTGCATACAGCATGTTGTCCAATCTAGATTGAGCAACATCAAACTTTGAAAAGAACTCTTCATGTGCGAAGATGTGCTCTGCATAAATAACTTCATCAGTTACTGTCAAAGCATCATCTGTGATTGTCCAAGCTGTTACTGAATAAGTACCCGCAACTGCTTGAATTGTAGCTGTAGGCTGACCACCATAAGGATTTTGAATTCTCTTATTGTCAGAATTATCTACGTTACAAATTTTCTCTGTTACTAGAGCGTTTCTTAGAACTATATCGTACTGGGACTGGAGATAAGCATCCCTATCTCCGTATGTTGACATCGTATTCACGATTTTATGTAGTATCCGTGTATCGGGTTGTTATGTTAATGATACACGAAGGAACTAAATTAGGGTTTATAAGACCGCCGTCTTACTACCCCGCCGATTATTTCTTGATGCCACGCCTTGCCCAGAACAGCCTTTCTGCTTCTTCAGAACCTGGCTTTGGTAACTTTCCATTTTGAGCGTCTTTTACAATTTCTTCATCAGAAACCTTGGTTACAACTCGTTTAGAAGTACCAGTCGATGTTGCTTGAGCTGATTTTCTGATTTCTGCTCTCTTAGCGAGTACAGTTTTTAGAGTATCATCATTTAATGCTTGACCAATAGTTTGATTGTTAAACTTTGCCCATCTAACAACTTCATCTATGTCTTCAACTTCAACATTTGCTCTTTGGATAAGCACGGCATCTTTAATTGTCAAATCATCACTTTTATTCTCATCTTTCACCTCTGGTTTAGAAGGTTGTGGCTTATTAGCCATCTCACGCCACTTAATTTTCTGACCAATTACTTGAGACATTTTCTTACGATGTTCAACTTCTTTGGCAGTCAATTTATCAATTCGTTCACTATCGACAGATTCATCGAATCCGTACTCTTGTATGATACTTGCACGAACTTCATCCTCCTTAACCTCTTTGAGTTCAACCTGTTCGGATTGTAACTCCTCTTGCGACACATTATTTTTATCCATAGGATTTTGGGGACATTGTCCCTGTTATTTTATATTATAACACACTCTAACTTTGTAATGCAATTATTTACTACTATTCTTTGCTAATCT
>CAYNZR010000042.1:0-2088 GCA_964401785.1 uncultured Candidatus Saccharibacteria bacterium | reverse complement strand
AATAATCCTCTTAATGTTTCTTTCTCACTTACACTTAACGGCAATCCAAATAAAGCTGTTCTAATCAACTTTAATAACCGCTCATTGTTTGCAAATAAACTTTGTAACAATGATATATCTTGCTCATTCGCACTTGGTAACTGTTTTTTATCTGACATTTGTTTATTATTACCCGTCTAATAATTTTCTTTCCATTAAGCACCGACCATGCCCGCCGGACTAGACACGTTAGGAACTGTTGGGCTTGCTGGTAATGGAGAAGATATAGGGGGGACGTTCGGCGTTGCTGGAGATAACTCCACTGGACTTACTGTACCTGATTTCATTAATATTTTATTAAATACCAATCTTTCGTCATTCGACATCGGTTGACCCTGTTTACTTGCTATAAATTTAAGTAATGTGTTTAAGGTAACCATAGCATCTGGGTCAACATTCTCATTTGTGACATCTACTTTAATTTTCCATTCCAAATCCTTAAATTCTTTTTTCCAATCTACCTCTGATGGTTTGAAAAATCTTTGACTACCAAGCTCTGCCATGTCTTGTTTACCTTGAGACATGATTGTCGAAAGTAAGTTGTTTTGTTCCTCTGGTGTAATATCACCACCGCTTAGAAACTTCTCTTTAGTTATACGGTTTACTTCCTTGACTGCATAATTCTTAACATACTTACCGTCAATCTTAGATATTTCGTAGTCCTCAAGTATTCCTGCTATTTCATCAGCATTTGATAATTGTTTCTTAATGTTTGGTATAACGTGAGTTCGAATATGTCTTTCTATTGCAAGTCCTTTATTCTGTCTCATCAAATTAAACAAATCGTGACTTTCTTGTAGCAAGGCTTCTACTTGTCTCCAAGCAGTACCAGAAGGTGCGGTATTGCCTAACATAGATTCTGATATGCCTGTTATTTCGTTTCCTAGAACCTTCCACGATGTTGAGTAAGACTGTAATGAGGCTATGTCGTGAGAATTATTAGCCAACTGTGTCAAAGGCATATTAGGCTTATGTATCAAAATATCACCTGTCTGTATGCTTGTAAGAGCATTGTTACCCAAGAAGGTGTCATCGGCAGTTTGAAAGACTAATTTGGAAGCCAAATCCAACTGGTCTTTAATTAGTTTCGCATTATGATTAACCATCCATTGTGATTGAAGTAGGTGTCTAACTGCACCGTATGATAGAGTTTGACCATCTTCTTTAATCAAGTGGTCTATTTCATAAGGGAACTTTTCTAATCCGGTATATAAGACAAAAGTATCCCACTCGCCCTTGCGTTCTTTAGACTTAACAAATGACAGCGTAAACATCCTTTGCTCAAACGTGTACTCATCTTCCTCGTTACCTGTTACCATTGATTTCGGAAACTTGCCGTGAACTTCGTATAATCTAATATAGCCGGACTTGTTATCCTTGTTCTGTCTACCGATAGTCTTTCGTGTCTCTAAAGCCTCACATAAATCTTTAATTACTTCTTTAGAATAAGAATAATTTTGCTTAAGCTCACTTTCTGTTAATTCTAGTATTTCAATAACTGGATTATTTTCAAATGAAATTGGGTCTACAATTAATCTATTCCACGGAATGACACTGGGTATTAATTGTCCATCCTTTTCAACATACTTAGATACTGCAGAGCCATAACGTGCTAAAGTTTTGCCCCACTCATTTAAGAATGTTCCATAATCATTACGGTACATCCAATTATGAAGTTGCACAGAAGCAATTAAAGTTGCTGTAGTGTTCTTAGCCTTGTCTGTTGTTACCTTTATGTTTTTCCTATCAATATCAGTAGCTCTAAACCAAATATTACTAGCCGCAACACAGATATTAAAGAAAGGCTTTTCCCTACCGAGGGCATCATATTCGCCTGATATATGCTTATAATTCAAATAAGCGTCTATGGTCGATATATCCTCGTACATAGACACATTTACATATTTAGAAATGGTGTTAGTACCCGAGATATAATCTCTTTCCATTTCTCTCACTAATTCTCCGATAGTTTGTTTAGACATTAGAACCCGCCGGTTCAATTAGCTGTTAATTTGCTCTCCAAGTTATTGTCGTTGTAGGCAATAGACT
>CAYNZR010000041.1:0-5608 GCA_964401785.1 uncultured Candidatus Saccharibacteria bacterium | reverse complement strand
GCGGTTAGAGTATCCATGTTATTGCTATTGATATTTATGGGTTAGTATTGTAGCATAAGACTAAGGCTAAAGACAGAAGGCATTTAAGACCTTCCGAGGTAAATACTCCTTTTGGCCAAAAGGTCGAAAACTACTTGTATACACTAATGCTTATGCATTTGTATTACTAGTGGCTAATTATTAATCACTAATTACTTACTATGTCTAGAACAAAGACACAAAAGAAAGAGATCATTGAAAAATTGGATAAAATAATGACCGGAGCAAAATCTCTTGTATTCGTAAACATACACGGACTCAAAGTTGAAGATGCAACTACTATGCGTCGACAACTTACAAAAGACGGGGTTGGTTTCTTTGTAGCAAAGAAGACTCTTACAGAGAGAGCTCTCGAAGCAAAGAAATATTCTGGAACTATGCCTGTTCTCGTAGGAGAATTTGGAATGGCATACAGTACAGACTTGATCGCTCCCGCAAGAGGAATTTACGAATTCCAAAAGAAGCTCAAAGATCAGATATCCATAGTTGGTGGAGTTTTCGAAAGTAAGTTTATGAACAAAGACGAGATGCTAGGAATAGCAACTATCCCTCCTATCTCTACTCTTCATGGAATGTTCGTAAATGTTATCAATTCACCAATTCAAGGTTTCGTCGTCGCCCTAAGTAAGATAGCAGAAAAGAAACAATAAATTATTATTTAATTAAAAAACATGGAAACAAATACCGTAGAAGTTCCCGCAAAGTTCAAAAGTCTTGTTGAGACTATCGAAACAATGTCAGTTTTGGATCTCAACGAACTCGTAAAATTACTCGAAAAGAAATTTGGCGTATCAGCTGCAGCGGTTGCAGTTGCCGCTCCAGCAGCCGGTGCAGCAGCCGCAGGTGAAGAAAAGACTGCTTTTGCAGTTCATCTCGCTGATGCAGGTGCTCAAAAGATTGCAGTTATCAAAGTCGTCAAGGAAGCTTTGGCTCTTGGCCTCAAGGAAGCAAAGGACTTGGTAGATGCAGCTCCTTCTCTACTCAAAGATGGTATGAAGAAAGAAGAAGCAGAAGCTTTGAAGAAACAGATCGAGACAGCAGGTGGAAAAGTAGAATTGAAATAATTATCACTCTACGCACAAACAAAAAACACCCATCGCGGTGTTTTTTGTTTGTGCAAAAGCTAAGCCCCAGAGAGAAATGTCTCTTCTTCGTGGCCGCAACAATTCTGCAGAATTTTGGCTTAATCCTCAGAACGCTTTGCTGAAACTTCCTGCGGAGCCACTCAGAAGTGACATGTTCAACCGGGGCTTTACTACCATCAACAATTGAAACTTCCTGCGGAGCCACTCAGAAGTGACAAATTTTACTGGAGCATCACAACAACAAATCACTCGAACTGTGAAATATATATTTCCATCAAGTCCATAATCTTTGCTTTATTGCTATCGGTGACAGGACCACTTCCAAAATGCTTGTTGTGATTGATCATTTTGTCATAGTAATCATGCTTTTGGTTGAACTTTCCTTTGCGAATAATCTCTTCTATTTTATCTAAGCGCTTTTCTATCTTTGCTAAACGCTTTTTGTCTTTGCAATATAATCTTGCAATATTCCTTATGATTTTTATCCGCTCTACATCTTCGATCTTGGTACTGTGAGGAATGGAATAATCAGTCGTACCATTACCATCTTGATCTATCTCAAGTGGTGGCAAGATATTGGCAAGCTTTGGTGGACTGGTCACATCAGTCGCTTTGGTTATTATAGAAGTGGAGGCGACAGTAAATGGTGTTACAGGAATATTTTTGTATTCAATATTGTCCAAAACCTTACCATCTTTTACTCTTTCGACTTGATAATCGAATGTTCCAAAATTATTTCCCCTGACGACAATGTCGTATCTAGCATCTTTTTCATCATTCATATATACATATGTACTATATCCTTGACCGGGATTTATACTTACCCCATCGATCTCTTCATCTACAAAAGTAACCAAACCCTCTTCTATGTCTAATTCTGATGGAACCGGAACAACACCGACATGACGACCTTGTTCATCATAGACATGAAGATCGACTGGCGAATGTGTACTAATTTGCAAATATGCAGGTTCCTCACGATTAAAATCAATTTCACCGATAGTGACTCCGGGAATCTTTGATATTTCATCAAGCAGTTCTTTGTCTGTCTTGGAACGGTTTGTTACAAGCTTGTCTATTGCGCCAATAGTCGAAGATGCGCTCAAAATGTTCGAATGGTCTATTTTTTTATTTTCAATCTTTTTTGCTGTTGCCAGATCCAAAGTAATCACTTTGTCAGAATCATAAGATGCGCTCGGTGTCACAACAGTTCCATCACCATTGTTTGAACGTACCAACTTGTATTGCAGATCTACTTTGCATTTGCTATCTACGCATTTATTCTTATCGTAATAATATATACTCTTTGTTGTTGCAAGATTCCAACCAGCAATAGCCCATTTTGATATTGATATTGGCCATGAATAGCTATCTATTACCGAGTGGATCGATTTGGCCAAATCAAGCAAACTGATGTTCCCTTTTATTGGTTTTTCCAGATCAGAATCTTTGGGATTTTGCCTAGAATTTTGTGAATCGGAAACAAAAGCCACTTGATCTTGATACGTGTTTATCTCTTTTGGATATACTCCATTATTTATGCCCTTTATCGAAGTGGAGGCAAAGGCGATTGTTGGGCCAAAGACTTTTGTAAAATATGATTCGGTTGGTAGCAATGAATATGCGCTTGGCATATTTTGACCAAGTAGTCTGGCTACTGCTTTGCCGAGGAATGCCCCACCAGCTATAGACTGACCATCTCCATGAAGTAGTCCTGCTATAGCCTGTGGAGTACCGATATATGGAACTCCGACCGATATGACTTTATCTATGAGATATTCTTTGCCCAGATCTGTAAGTGTCTTTACCAGATACTTTGCCACAAGACCACCATTGCTATGTGCTATCAATGTTACTTTATTGGTCTTTGAACTCGAAGCCATAGCAGAGACAATATCTACTAAATTCTGGTTTACTTGTATAATTCCATTTACATTTGAACCACCTTTACCTTGCACCACTTCTGATATAGGCTTGCGCCAATCATAAGCGAAAAACTGAGAACTATTGACTATACGATCGTTTTTCAGAGAATATAAATAATCAATAAATCGGCCGTAGACTTCTTTTACCCCGTAAGCTTTGCCAATAGGGTCTCCAACTTCGACAGTATTATTGCTACTACCATCACTATTTAGATACAGCTTTTTGACATCCTCATCTCGATTTGGTTCCCACAATTGATTTGCACCCATATGTAACCGTGAACCCTCCAAACCAGGAATGAATAGGATACTTGAGCAACAATTTTGCGTAACATCCGGATCGTGAGCAAGCCAAGGTTCGTATTTTACGATACCAGAAATCTTATTGATACCTGCAAACATAGGACCCCTGTCACTACCCCACCAATTGTTCGTGGCCACCACCTCCATACTATCTAGATTGCGAATAGAGTAGTTTGAATTATTGGAAATAGAAGAGTTCTTTATAATAATATTGCTAAGCTTCGGATCTATTTGAGCAATATACATATTGCCTATGCCACCCATACCATACTGATTATTATTTTGAACGGGAAAAATTTCTGATGATGAAGGTTGAATAGTGACAGCGTTTCGATTGTTGAACAGCCTACTATCTTCGATAGATATAGAACTTGATCGAGTAGTGATAGCATTCGATGAACCTGAAACTGTGGATCTTTGCAATGTAAAATTTGCATCATAGACTCCAATACCATCACTAAGAGATATATCTGTATATTCTAATGACGCGTTGCCTATGCTAATAGAAATACTTGATGGACCAGAAATAGAAACATGGGCAGATCTGTCTCCTTGGACAACTAGACTACCCTCGACATATATAGCACTTACACCGTCTAATGATGAGCTGGCGACTATGTTTGTACCTGGTTTTATGTGGAGTGAGATGCCCTTTGGTACGAAGACCTGATCCTCAATGATATAAGGACTATGAATGGCATCCCAAGTCGTACTTTGATGTATATAGCCTTGGTCTATGACAGTCTCTGCGTGCCCAATCTTGGCCAAGCTCAAAAGACCGATGAGACCTCCGGCGCATAGAGTAAGTAAGTATCTGATTCTTTTTTGTAGCATGATGAATGTATTATTTTTAATACCATAATGCTATCAGAACGAGATAAAATCCTGATAAAAAAAGGTTCAAAAAACAATGAAGAAAAAATAAAATTTATTGTTGTATCACGTTTGCCCTTTTATCAATAGAATGAGAATAAGTACCAACAATATAAAGCACCCCAAAACTTATTACCAAAATAAATATAAAACCTATGAGAAATTTGAAAAAGTTGTGATCAAAAGGATTAACCATTTTATTCTTTGATAATTAAATTTACTGCGTTCGAAGGGGTGGAGGTTGCGCCACCGTCATATGCATTGTTTACAGTGATACCGTATTGGCCAATTCTAACAAGTGGAGAAATCTTGAATACCAAAATTTTACCGTCTGATGAAACAAAATTTGGTTTTGCAATTCTTCCATTATTGGCTACATCATAATTTATTATTGTAGTATCATCAAAACCTCTTCCATATAAAACAACAGAAGTATCTGAGTTATTTGAAACAATATTAGGATAAATCGAATCAATTTCCAATGGCTTACCCAATACTGTAAATATTCCACTAAATTGTTCAGGAGTATTCTTGCTTAGTCCGCTATTCTTGGCATATATTCTATATTGGCCTGGTGGTACATATACTTCAGAATTTGACCTAGCAGAATAAACTTTTCCAACAATCCAGTCATAAGAATTACCGAAAACAGAGCTTGTAATATATCCGTAGCTTAGTCCGTCTTTATCCTCAAGAATGAGACTATAGTTTGCATCTTTGACCTCTTTCCATTGGATCCTGGTCTTGCTATCTGTCTTTATATTTTCCCCATTATAAGGTGTCGATATAGTTAATTTATCAGAACTAATTCTTGTTCCAGATATTAGCAATGGCGTTTTAACTATAGGAGAATTTATTATGGAAGCGGTATTGCTTTTGACAAAACAGCTGTTATCTCGTATCAATTTCCTAGTTATAGGACCAACCCTGCCTGTACCATTAATATTATTAGCCAATTGATAACTTTTAACGGCATTGAAAGTCGATGGGCCAAAATTCCCATTTGGATTAACTTTTAGATATCCAGATTTGTATAAATATGTCTGAAGTTTTGTAACAGACTTATCATTAGCCCTATCAGATAATCCTTGAAATAAATCATACGTAAGATCAACACAAATTAGATCATTATTATTTTGAACAATTTGTGTATTAGTGGATATGGTAGCAGTATATGGACTTGTAATAACTGTAGTTTGTGAGTATGCATATCTAGAAGATACTATAGTCAAAATACTAAAAATAAATATCATTATCGTTGTTATACCACTTTTTTTCATATAAACATTGTATCATTTAATAACCAGAAAACACAAAAACCGCCGAAAGGCGGTTTTTGTTCCAACTGTATAAGTTGAATTCTGCTGACTAAGGAAGTGAAAC
>CAYNZR010000040.1:3852-5629 GCA_964401785.1 uncultured Candidatus Saccharibacteria bacterium | reverse complement strand
GCAACGATCTTGAAGTCGCCAACCGCGTGGCCCTCCCTGATCTGCTGCATTGCATAGGTCTTCAATGCAGCCCCCCACTTCTCTATCCACGGCCACGCGGTCAGCGCCTTAGCCACTTCCTCGTTGGTCATCAACGGCACGGTGGTGGACAGCGCCTCGGTATTGGCCACCGCAGAGTCTAGGTCGTGGAAATCTCCCGTGACCGCAGCGAATACCGATTCCATCCGCGTCTTGCAGGTCGCCTTGATCCGGCAGAACTGGCACCACTCCCCTGCCTTCGTCGGAGCGCCCGGTAGCGCCGCCAGATGCCCGCCGCGCCGCGCGACGTTCTCCGCCCAGTACAAAAGAGCTTCGATCGTAATCGGCCAATCGTCCCAATGGTCGAGCCGGGGCTGCGAGATGCAGAGAGCGAAGTCCTTGATGTCGTACAATTCCCCATAGTCAAGGTACACGCCGAGGGCATAGAGCAGAAGCTGCGGGTTATTGGCCGCTTCTTTCTTCACGCCCTGGCCGTACTTGAAGTCCGTGATGTAGCACGTTCCATCGTTGAGCTTGGCTGAGTCCAACGTTCCGAAGCCGCCTGGGACGTAATGGCTGTAGTGCACCCGCACTTCGATGAGTTCGTCCCCGGGTTGCTCCCCCACCCGATCCACGAACTCCTGCACAGCGTCGATCATCTCTTCATCGACCTTCACGTCCGAATGCAGATCGCCCCGCGAGACGCGGATGATCTTGCCTTCGTACTCGCGGGCCTTCTTGCCATCTCGCCGCACCCATTCGGAAAGGGTGTGCGCGGCCGTGCCTTCGATGGCGTAGCGAGTGGGGCTGTCGGGCAGGTCCTTCGTGAGAAGGACTGAGCCCGGGCAGTTGATCCAACGATCAGCCGAGGATGGCCCGAGGTTGGAGTGCAGCCCCTCCTCGACTTGCAGGACTTCGGTCATCTCACTTCTTCGTCGCAGCGATCACCGCCGCGAACTTACTCTCGGGAAGCTGCCCGAGTGTGTCCACGCCGCCCGCAGTCTTCAGCAGGCCCCGGGCCTTCTCCGCGCCATACTTGCCCTGGTACGCCACTAGGGCTGCACGTACATCTTCTTTGGTGACAGATGCCGCTACCTCTTCGGCTGCCGACTCCTCTTCCGCCGGCTCGTCCACCCAGTCTTCCTGCTTACCCGCACTCACAGGCGGCGTATCCGCAGGTGGCGGCAGAACTGCAGCCTTTGGCGGTCGTCCACGTCGCGGTGCCGGAGGGATCGTAGCGTCAACCGCTGCGTCCACCATCGCCTGTGCCGCAGGACGCTCGAGCGCGTTTGCAATCCGTTCCAACTGTGCTTCAATGGTCATTCCACTTCTCCTTCGGATTCGATCCGTTCCAGCCAAAGTTCTGTATAGTGAATCGCCTTTCGTAGATCCTTTATCATCCCTTCGCGTCCATCCTTCCTCCCGGCCCGCGTAGCGTACTTGACGATATTTCCTGCGAACCAGTTCAACCCGTTCGCATAGATGTATTCGTTGGGCTGGATCGCCAAGTCCTTGTAGTGCGACCCGCCAACCTGTCGATCACTGGCTCGCGTGGCCACCGTGGTTGGGCATGAGCAGTCATAGAACCCGCAGACATGACAATACATCGGGGCGGGTATGATGTCTCCATACTCCATCTCATCCATGCTACAACCTCCATTCTCCGTCGATGATGTTGATGAGCGTGCGCTTGCCGTTGGCATACAACAGACAGTGGGTGTTCAACCAGCTCGAGGCCCCGACATTGTACTCGAGCCGC
>CAYNZR010000040.1:0-3752 GCA_964401785.1 uncultured Candidatus Saccharibacteria bacterium | reverse complement strand
TCCCCTGCATGAACGCAAGTTTCTTGGACACCAGCCCAGTGATCGCCCGCCAGAAATATCGTTTCCTCTCGTCACGTCCCTCCGGTTTGGGCAGCTCGCTTACCACTTCATCCCCGAGTTCGTTTACATCAACGCTCCCCCCGGCCGCCATACGTTTGAGCAGTTCGTACGTGATGATCTGTATCGCCCCGGTGGGCTTGGCCCGCTTGATGTTCTGCTGCGGCTGCTCCTCTACGTGCTGGACGATGCAGCTCGACTCTTCGTCCCCGTCCGGGTCGAAACCCAGTGCCACGGTCATTAGCTTGAACGCCAGCCGCGCACCGTCCATCCCGTCCTTCATCTTGGTTACGGCAGCGACACGAAGATCCTCGTTACGGGTAATCTCTATTTCCGCATCAGCCGCCGCACGCAGGCCACTCCAGCCACGAGCGCCTTTCGTACTGTCTTTACCGCTGTGGTGAACCAGCAGGACCAGCGCCCCGGTCTTGTTGTGCAGGAATTTACAATGCGAAAGGACTCGACCCATGTCTTCACCGGAGTTTTCGTTACCGCCAGGCGTGGTTGCAGACAGGGTGTCGATGACCACCAAGTCAGGTTTACCCCACGAAAGGATGCCGTGTGCGAGTGCTGCAGCATCCTTGGCTTCAAGTAGGTTAGGTGCATCTGGAATGACTGACGGCAGGTCGGGCAGATCACAATTATGCCCTTGCGCATAAGCGCGAAGGCGAGCCTTAAAGCCACCTGCTCCTTCGGCGCATACATATACCACCCGTCCTGCTGCGGTACGTTGTCCTCGCCAGTCAATCCCACGAGTAACGGCGGCGCACAAGTCGAGCGCCAGAAAGGATTTGCCACTGCCTGACTCTCCGTAAACGACACACAACTCCGCTCGAGGGAGAACCCCTCGAACGATCCACTCCATCGGCTTGCCCGCCGAGAACTCCTCGGCGGACTGCACGCGAAACCGTTCGCTCACTTCGCTTTTGGACGACTCCTTCGCCGGGCCGAGGTCCTTGAACTGTTGCTCGACGACCTGCGCTTGGAGTTCTGGCAGCTCCTGGGCGAATTGAACCATTGCCCGGAATGACGGCCGCTCGGCCATCGGGAGATTATCGTCTTCAGGCTTGTCGAGATGGCCGAACTTGTGAACGCGAGTAAGATCGAAAGCATTAGACTGACCGCGGGCAGGGTCAGTATCATGATGAGAATGAAGTTTAAGTCCTGAGTCATAAATAATTACGCCTTCCGGACGCGAGCCTTCCGAATACGTCCAGCGGCGTGGATCAGCGGTAGGCTCATAAGGCAGATCGAACTTATCAATCGCGTCCACCACCGTGAAAGTGCGACAGAAGTCGCCAACCACACCTGGTTTTTCGTCTGGTGGGGTCTGAGCTTCACGGGCCAGATGCACGCCGTCTCGGGATTCACATTTCGGCCATTGAGTGACATCTGTCCAATCCGTGTATTCAGCGAGGACGGAGTCCACATCGAGGAATACTCCTTTGTTGAGGTGCTGACGATGAGCGCCTTCACTCTTGCGAGTGGGCGCATACATCATCTGGGCGGGTTTATGGGATTCGCGGGCCGCAAGTTCGACGCCGATACTCTCGGCGACTTTGCGTGAGATGGCCTGGAATTCATCGTACCCCGCGGGACGGGACAGCGGGATTACGACGCGGAAGCGCGGCTTCTCCTCGGTGTGAGAGAACGTCGTGTACATGGCGAACGCGAGTTTGTCCCACAGCGTAACGATCCGATCCCAGGTGTCGGACTGGATATGATCGAAATCGAGAGTGAGGGCGTGGCGAGCGACGAAGTTGTCCGAGTCACGGTAAGGCGGATCGAACTCAACGGGGCAGTACCAACCGCGCTCGGCCTTGTCAGCTGCTTCGGGCGGTACGCGCGTGAGCCAGGAGGCGAAGTGATCCCAGCTCAAGTGACGTACCTTGACGATCTTCGCCGGGTGTGCGCCACCGAAGCTGACGATGAGTTTACGCTCGGTCACTCCTTCTCCTTCACGTCCCAGAACCGATCGGGCAAGTGATCCAAGCTAAAGGGGAGACTGCGGTAGGGCCCCATCTCGAGGCGGGCAAGGCGTCTCATCGCGGCGATGTAGTCGGGCAATAGACCCACTTTCTTGAGGTACTCGGCGCCGGCAGGGCTGTAGAGCCAGAGGACATATAGGTTAAGTACCCCGGCGGCTTTCGCCGCTGCACCAACGCTTGGGTATACCTTCCTCCATGCAGGGCAGAACGCATCGAGTTCCTCCATGAGTTCCGCAGACGGATCGATCATTTTAACAGCTTCTTGCCCACGTGCGCAAGATACTCAAGCGTGGATGCAAGCCGTTTCTTGACCGTGGACAACGACACGCCGCGCTCGAAAGCGTACTCGCTCTGCGTCATCGCCTCACAGTCCAGCCCGTACAACCGGGTCAGCATATCCTGATCTTCCGGGCTTCGTAATTGCCCCAGTAACCCGCTCACTTCGTCCTGCTGCTGGAGCTGCTCCGCCTCTATAGACGGGTCAGCATACCCCTCTGGGGTGTGCTCGTAGGTGAGGTGCGACTCGTTGATAGACTCGAACAGTTCATCGTCCCCCGAGAACGAAGCGGAGCGATAGAGATGCGCGGCTTGGATGCCCCCCGCTTCGCGCGCGATATATTGTAAAATCGCCCCACGTACCGCGGCCACGATCCATGTCGAGAAAGCCCCTTCGATCGGGTCCCACGTCCGGATAGCCTCCCCCGCGGTCGCCACCGCTTCCTGTACCAGATCCTCCCGGATGTAGTAGCGGTCCAGTTGCCCCACTTGGGTCATCTGTTGCAAGGCGTAGTGTGCCAGCGGCACGGCCTCGCGCCACAGGAGGGCATAGTCCTGAGCCTCGTGGGCGGCGGCGAGTTCAGAGTGGGTCATGCGGGGCCGAAAGCAGCCCAGAGCAGGTACGTCAACATACCCCAGATGTAGAGGATGAGCAGCCACCAGATCACTTTGAGCCACGACGTCCAGTTCATACCGCCCCCAACGCCTTCATCAACCGACTCACCCCTGCCGCCGTCCACTGATCCCCGCGCACTGTTCGCACCCCGGCTTGGTTCAGCCTCGAAGCCATGCCGCGGAGCCCTCCCGGGCCGTTCCTGGCGGCCTCGAAAGCACCCCCTAGCCCGCGGGCACGGTCGAGGCACTTGGCCTGCAAACAGGCCCGCGCTGACGCTAACCGTGGGTTCCCTAGCTGGGTTCCGCGAGCCTTGGCCGCCGTCAAGGCCGCTTTGGTGCGTTGCGATATCATCGCTCGTTCCTTCTCGGCCAAGGCGGCGAACAGATGCAACATGAACGGATCGGCCTGCCGCCCCAGATCGCAGGCAATGAATTCGACGCGCTGCACCATAAGACCGGAGATGAAGTACACATCGCGGCTCAGCCGGTCAAGTTTCGAGACGATGACCGGCCCGTGCAGGGTCTTGGCTTTCATCAGGGCCTTGGCGAGTTCGGGTCTCTTGGCCAGGGTATCCGAGACCCGCTTACCGGACTCCACCTCCGTGAACGTCTCGACGATATCGAAACCCTCCCGTTCGGCGAAGCCCCGGATCGCAGCGAGCTGGGACTCGAGCCCGAGACCACTGCGCCCCTGTTCACGGGTCGAGACGCGGAGATAGGCGACGGCTGGGGATGTCATCTTTTCGGCTCCTTGTTCAATACATTGACGAACACCTCGCGCAATGCGACGGAGTCGTCTATTCGATCCATATCGGA
>CAYNZR010000039.1:0-5654 GCA_964401785.1 uncultured Candidatus Saccharibacteria bacterium | reverse complement strand
TTAGACGAAAAACCCACCCAAAGGCGGTGGGCTCGTGCAATTCTATCGAGTCTCACATCACACTACTCATGAACCGTGGAACTGGATGACCAGAAAGGTTCAGTATGATCAGAGGATCGTCCTTGTGTAACAGCCAACAAGATTCTCGTACGACTGTTATGACCTTGACTCGCTCTGGCCTTGAACCATTCCGATGAGTAGGTGATCTGGCTGGTTGAAAATAGTAATGTCGATAAGGGAGAGTGATAGAAAAATCTTCCTCGATTTCTATTTTCCAACGTTCTTGCCTGTGTTTGCCTGTTCCAAGCCCGATTACCATCTTGGCCAACCAAGAATGAGATACCACGATTTGATTCTCGGAGCCAACTGTGAGCACGGACCACTTTCCAAGACCAATTTGATATACGTCCCCATTTGGAATCATGAGGCGTATCTGGGCAGGTTCGAGCTCAGTGAGTTTTTTCCTCAATTGAGCTGGATCAGACCAATAACCATGAAGACCACTTAACATGCAGATCCTTTCGTTGAATTTTACAATTTTCTAAGTGAATTATATCACCCAAAGACTTCCTAATACACAAACACCACAAACTCGCCCCTCACCTTATCTGCATTCTTTTCAAAATAACTTTTAACTTCGCCAGCGGTACCAGCAACAACTTCTTCAAAAATCTTGGTTATTTCGCGCGCAATCGTTACATTCTTTTGTGGACAAAACTTGATCAACGAATCCAAAGTTTTCATTATCCTGTGAGGAGATTCATAAAAAATAACCGTCCTCTCTGAACTAGAGATTTCTTTGAATAAAGTCTCTCTACCCTTCTTGTGAGGCAAAAATCCAAGAAAGCTGAAGTCGGCACATGGTACTCCTGCGACAGCGATAGAAGCGGTCAATGCCGAAGGGCCAGGTATAGACTGAATCTTCAACAAGCTTTCACTTATTTCTTTTGCAAATTGTTCTCTTATTAACCTAACAAGTTCAATACCCGGATCGGAAATGCCCGGAGTGCCAGCATCTGAAACCAAGGCAATATTTTTCCCCTTTTTTATTAAATCAATAATTTCTGTTTGTCGAGAAAGTTTGCTATGCACATGATATGACATGGTCTCAACCTTGATATCGTAATGATCCAACAATCGTTTGGTCATCCTAGTATCCTCGCAAAGCACCAAATCTGCCTTTTTGAGCACTTCCAAAGCGCGCAAGGTTATATCGGCCATGTTCCCTATAGGTGTTGCTACAACAGAAAAAGTAGTCATAAGTCAACATTATCATAAATTTACAAATTTGCATCATCAATCTCAGATTTTCTAGAGCACGTATTTTGATGAAGAACAATACTTGCAACGATATTCAATAGACTTTAGACTGTTTACATGAACTTAAATGACAAAAAAATAATATATGTCACTCGCGAAATAGAAAGAGCTCTCGGCACAGAACCAAATCAAAACTTTATAATTGTCTCCAATAAGACCAAATATGGAGAAATTGTAAAAAAAGCCTACCCTGATTTTGTCCACTTGGTCGAAAGTCCCAATAAAAGTTTATTGGGGACTACAGAATTATTGGCACATCCACAAACTGCAAAGCTAGTCACAAATGATGCCCATATTCTTGTATTCAAAAATACAATGCGTGTCGAGTCAGAGATCGCTTCAAAAAAGTGGAATGTAATCAATCCAAAATCTTATTTATCCGAGAGAGTAGAAAACAAACTTTCACAAATTCGCTGGCTTGGAGATCTCGGAAAATATCTTCCGTCTCATACCGTAAAATTGGCCAAACAAATGATGTGGAAAAATGAACCATTCATCGTTCAGTGGGCACACGGACACACTGGAGATGGAACAATACTTGTCGAAAATCGCGACGAACTTTCCCTCCTCCAAGAAAAATTTCCCGAAAGGATGGCTAGATTGTCTTCTTATATCCACGGACCTTCATTTACCGTAAATGCAATTGTGACAAAAGACAAAATCATGATGGGTAATGTCAGCTACCAGATAACTGGTCTTCCACCATTCACGGACAACCGATTTAGTACCATAGGCAATGATTGGGGATTGGCTCACAAAATGCTCAACACCAGAGATTTGGATCACATAAAGACCATCGTCTACGATATTGGGATCAAATTGCAAAAAGATGGTTGGAAAGGATTGTTTGGAGTGGACTTTGTCATGGAAGAAAAAACCCGAAAGATCTACCTCATCGAAATAAATGCAAGACAACCGGCTTCAACTACGTACGAATCAATCCTAGAACTGGAGCAACGAGAACAAAAAGGTTCAAAAGGTATTACTACTTTTGAAGCACACCTTCGAGCATTACTAGAACTACCTATCGATCAAGACATAATCGCCATAACTGACGGAGCTCAAATCGTCCAGAGAGTCACGAGTCATATCCAAGGCATCTTTGACGATGCAACAGCAAATCTCCAAAAGAAAGGATTTGACGTAGTAGTTTATGAAAACGCAACCCCAAACTCCGATCTTATCCGCATTCAGAGCAAGACCAATCTCATGGATAGTCACAATGTGTTTGGTAAACACGGTCTAGAAATAATTGAAATAATAAAAACCTGCAAACTCAATCTCGAGGTATAATATACAAATGGAAAATAAAACATTATCAAAAAATGCTCTGGATCTCTTAGAGCAATATTTACATTTTCACATTGGCAGTGCACAGTGCTCTATTCCTTACTTCAATAACCGAACAAAGAAGAACCGTGCTTCACTTCGTGTTCATATAGGCAAAGGAAGCCCACAAGATATAAAAGAAGAGCTTGAAACTATCATTCACAAAGAAAAGATCGACAAGAACTCCATTTCAAACGAAGCTCTCAAGAAGACTTTGGTCGACAATGAACTAGGTATTGAATGTTCCGGTTTTGTTTATCATATGCTCGAAGCAGAATCACAAGCAAGAAAACTCGGAACCATAAGCAAACAGATCAATTTCATTTATTGCCAAGGCTTCATAGGTCAGATCAAATGCACAATTCGACCTGTCGAAAATTGTGATGTAAACACATTTGCACATGATTCCAATAGCACCGCAATCGATCTCAAAGAAGTTTGTCCAGGAGATATTATTACTATGATCAATGATCAGAAAAATAGTGAGAGAAATCACGTTCTCATTGTTAAGGAGGTCAGATATATTGACAATAAACCAAAATTTATCAGTTACGCTCATTCGATCGCATATCCCGAAGATGGGCTTTATGAAACTGGAGTAAGAGAAGGACAAATAGAAATAATCGATGAGACATTACCTCTTTCTTCACAAAAATGGTCAAGAGAAAATAATGTCGAGCAATTGGCTTTACGAGCACAACGAAGTAAAACAGAAATTCGTCGACTAAAACTATTTCAAAATAATTAAAATTGCAGTTGGAAAAAAGGTCTTTTTTGTGCTATCTTATCAGTTATGTTAACCATCCTAGAAGGCACGGCAGATCTAGCATATATCATTGGTTTTACGATATTAAGTTCAATTATTGCCTTTTTATGGGCCCCATTTCTTTCGAAAATACTCTATCGTTTCCACGTCATTAAAGGCTCAAAAACCGAACTTCTCTCCATAGAAAATCAGGCCTACAAAACATCTACCCCTGTCATGGGTGGATTATTGGTCATAATAACGGTTGCTGTACTTACTTTTGTATTCAACTGGAACAGAAGTTTTACTTGGGTACCAATAGGCGTGATGCTATTCTCTGGTGCACTCGGTGCTGTCGACGACCTTATGAATATCTTTGGGCGAGAACGTCATTCAAAAAAATTTGATCATGTTCTACGACTTATCCGTGTTCATAAGCAATGGAAGATGCGTATCTGGTATACATTGACTTTGCCTTGGATTGCCTTCAAGAGGATTTCTGTCTGGTTCGGCTCAAGAACATCAAGAGGTATATTCGTGCATGAAAAATTGATTCTCCAATTTGTTGCAGGCAGTCTAACAGCGTGGTGGGTATATTCGAAACTTGGACCAGCTTGGCACTACATATACCTACCATTTGGAGAAAATTTCGATGCAGGATTTTTCATTGTGCCAATAATTATTTTTATAGTTATGTTCACTGCAAATGCAGTAAACATTGCCGACGGTATGGACGGTCTTGCAGGAGGTATGCTTATGACGACTATGACCGCCCTCACTCTCCTATCGTGGATAAACGGTTTTGGTGAATTGGCAATCTTGAATGCAACCACAGTAGGTGCACTACTTACTTATACCTATTTCAATATAAAACCGGCAAGATTCATGATGGGTGATGTTGGATCTTTGGGTCTAGGCGCACTACTTGCCGTGAATGCCATGGCAATTGGTGAAACTAGTGCTCTTGTATTCCTTGGCTTCATGTTCTATGTAGAGGCACTATCTGTCATCATCCAAGTCGGCTCCAGATATCTTTTTGGAAAAAAAGTATTCAAGATGGCTCCACTACACCACCACTTCGAACTCTCAGGTTGGAGCGAAGAAAAGACCGTGATGCGCTTTTGGGTTGTTCATTTCTTCTTCGTAGTTTTCGGTTTTTGGCTTGCACTTCATTAGTATGAAATACCTATCTTGGAAAGAAGAAACAATAAGTGATTTTTCCGTGAATAACATAGCCGACATGTATGAAAAGGGCTTTGTTTTCACCAGAATAGGCAAAGGCGCAATGCAACAGACTCGCTCATTGCGTATAGATCTAAACCAATTTGAGCTAAGTAGCGAAAATAGACGAATATTGAAAAAAGTTCCATCACTAGAAATGAAACAAGTAGATCTTCCACTTCCCTCTTCTCAATACAATTTTTCTATTGGTAAAATGGCAAAGGACTTCTATGATACAAAATTTGGTTCAGGAATAATGAGTGCTCAAAAAATCAAAGAGATGCTTACAAACCCAAATAAAAGCAACTTCAATCAATTATTGAAATTTCAAAATGTTCAATCCCATAGAGACGTACCGCATTCCGATCCGCAGAAGTCAGAAATCTGCAATGGTTACACAATTACATACTCATCACCAACTATTCTTCACTATTCATATCCTTTTTATGATTTCAATAATTGTCCAAAAGATATGGGACTTGCAATGATGGTTACAGCTGTGCAAAAAGCAAAAGAAATGGGATTGAAATATGTCTATCTAGGCTCTCTCCAGAGAACAACAGACGTCTATAAACTTCAATTTTCCGGACTTCAATGGTTCGACGGAAACAGATGGAGCACCGATCTCGACGAAGCCAAGAAAATTTTAGTATCTTAAGATATACTGATAAAATGAAAAATGACTCAATAGATAATAGAATAAAACTTCCAAAGAGACTTCATGTTATAAGTATATGCGGTGTAGCAACAAGTGCACTTGCGATCGCATTTCACAAGAGAGGAGTCATCGTAACCGGTAGTGACAAAGGGTTCTTTCCACCCGTTTCTACCGAACTTGAACAGCAAGGTATATCATTTTATGCGGGATGGCACCCAGAACAAATGTTTGGTGGCAGTGATTACGAGGATTCGATAGTCATCGTCGGCACTGCCTCTGGTACTACAAATCCAGAAATAATCTTTGCAAAAGAAAAAGGTATACCGTGTTTTTCATATCCAGAAGTTATCGGCAAATATTTTGCCAAGGAACATTCGATTG
>CAYNZR010000038.1:0-5765 GCA_964401785.1 uncultured Candidatus Saccharibacteria bacterium | reverse complement strand
ATTTGTAAAAAAATAATATTACGGTATACTCTACGAACAAGCGGGTATAGTTTAGTGGTAGAACGTATCGTTGCCAACGATAAGATGGGAGTCCGATTCTCCCTACCCGCACAGAGAATATGTTATTTAACCGGAATTCTTCCGGACAAAGTTATTAGACATCTGTGGATAAGACTGTGGATTATGTGAATAAAAGACGCCTTTTATGGCTTAAATGCGTCAAAAAATAAAGGAATTAAACACAATTAAAGGTAGAATCGGTGAGCAAATAGCCTGTGAATATCTAGTAAAAAGAGGTTTTATTATAAAAGATCGCAACTACCGAAAGAGGTGGGGTGAAATAGACATTATTGCGACAAAAGACAGTAAAATTCACTTTATTGAGGTCAAAAGCGTCAGTGTGTCCGATTGTGGACAGGTAGAAAAATATGAAAAACATAAACCCGAAGATAACGTTCATCCTTACAAGATTCACAAAATTAGGAAAGTTGTAGTTAATTATCTGGATGAAAAGAGTTCAAGTGGAATAGGGGATTTTGCTTTTCACGTAATATGTGTATACTTGAACTTTGTAAGTAGGAAAGCAAAAATCAGAATAATAGAGAATATTATCTTGTAATATGTTAGGATATTCTATTATCGGAGCGTGGTGTAACGGCTAACATTCCTCTTTTGGGAAGAGGCGACTCCGGGTTCGAATCCCGGCGCTCCGACAAAAAACTTAAATCTAAAATCTCAAATTTAAAATCTGAGGGAAAGTTTTGATAGCTATGTGAAAGAATATGATACAATTCATACAATGTATAAAAAGATATTAAACTTTTTCGATAAGTTAGAGGACTATATTCGTGGTCATCTGAGTCGATATCCGATCGTATATACTCTCATTGGTGGCGTTGCTATTGTGCTTTTTTGGCGTGGTGTATGGCACACAGCCGATCTTTTGCAGGCACAAGGTGGTTGGCTAGGTTGGTTGTTCTACGAACCAACAAATATGGTTATTGTTACTATTATCCTTCTAGCATCAGGATTGTTTGTTTCTTATTTTATTGGGGACACGATACTTATGAGCGGTATGAAGGGAGAGAAGAAGCTCGCAGATAAGACCGAAAGAGAGATTCGTGAAGAAGAAGCTGAGCTCAAGAAAATTCAAGCTACAATCAAAGAAATAGAAAAAGATGTGGAGCAAATAAAGGAGGCTGTCATTGGTGGGGAAGAGAAAAAGGGTTAGATGGTTTGCTATTGTTACATAGCAATTTTGTTGCTATATTAGTTTTGCTCTTAGTTTTATTGATAAATAGCGGGATTAGTTAAATGGTATAATAACAGTTTTCCAAACTGTGGTCGCGAGTTCGATTCTCGCATCCCGCACTGACTAATAAGATTTTATTTTGTATATTTCTAAATCCTTAATTTGCTGATCATTCATTGTGTTATAATATCTCCGTTATTATCTAACTAATTATAATGGAACATTACACGGGTGCGTTCAGTAAGTATGCGACTTTCAGTGGTAGAGCAACCAGAAAAGAGTACTGGATGTTTATTTTGATAAATATTCTTGTGTCTATGGTGCTGTCGATTTTGTCTAATAAAATTGATGGATTGAATTTTATTCCAGTTATCTATTTTCTCGCTACAATTGTTCCTGCTATCGCTCTAATGTCTCGAAGACTGCATGATATTGGAAAATCGGCATGGTGGCTATTGTTGATCTTGATCCCATTCATTGGTTGGACCATATTAACTTGTTTTTCCGTTTTGGACAGTCAGACAGGTACAAATGCTTACGGTAGCAATCCAAAAGGCGACCAATATGTCGCACAGAGTGCCAAAGGTTATGTAGCCTTGGTTATTACTCTTGGTACGATGGTTTTGATAGCGGTGGTTGTAATGATTTCACTGTTCTTTGTGGTATTAGGTGCATTAAATAACAGTCGACAACCAACGGATTCAAAAGTTCAAAATAGGATTGAGGAGATATTGCAGAAAAAAACAGTTACCGATGACGGGGTTGCCAATTAGAACTAAATCCGATCTTTGTATATAACAAAAAACCGCAGGATGAACTGCGGTTTTTGATCCCAAGCCATCTTGTTCTGATGGTCGTCACGGCAGAATTCGTGTGACAATTTCAAGCAGATCTGCACGATTCTTACCGCAGATGATTCGGACTTGGACTCGATGTCCTTGGAGAACCTTTTCCAACCAGTCGCGGTCTCCGGGAATAAACTTATTCCAGGGGATTTCGTTTATCTTAAAGAATCGTAGGAATTCGAATTCTCCACTTTTGTTCCTGATGTGACCAGACCACGTACATTTAAAAACGTGGATTCGAATTTTCCATTTGAGTTCTACGATCTTGACTGATATCGTTCCGACCTCATAGAGGTTGCGAGCATTGAGGCTGGTCTCCTCTCGAATTTCACGTGTGGCACCTTGTTTGATTGCTTTGTCACGTCGGTCAACTTTTCCACCGATCGGTGTAACGAATCCTTTCATGAACCCATCATTTTTTTTGCCCAAAAGGATCCTATCACCTTTCATTAGAACGATAATTGTTGCTGTAACACTCTTCCAGCCATTCGATAGTGTTCTCATGTCTGAATATAGGTTACTAGGGTTTGGTGATTTGTCTAGTGTGTTCAAATAGTCTTAAATATCATAGGTATTCTTAATAATCGTTACCAAAGTAGCGTTTATTATGAATACAGCCCTAATCTGCATATGTCATACATCTGCACATCTAAATTAATTCAACAAATAACCGCAGGATGAACTGCGGTTTCTTAGAGAATCGCTTGCCTCTTAGTGCTGACCAAAGCTCTGCCGGAGCTCCCACTTGCGTGAGTTGCACATGAGGTGCAAAGTCAGTTTCCGAGTTTCAGGGAGCTTATCACGGCGATAGTTCCAGGGCGATTCTCCGTCGTGGATTTTTTATTTTTCATCGGTTTCCACAAACCGGGGTGTATTTGCTGTTGTAGCGCCAATCACCCGGGCGCTCATGTTTCCATCTGATACTATTATATCATATCATAAATAATTGTCAATAGGGAAATGTAATATCGGTTAATTTTAATTTTGTCTAAAAAGTGATGTTTATCAACCAAAAAACCGCTTTATGGCGTTTTTTTGGTTTGTATATGCAGTCATATTGCATGCGCAGGCAAGTAATAAAAAAGCGGGATCCGAAGACCCCGCGTCGGGCAAAACATTTACCTCTGATCTCCCCGTAAACGGAGAGAGTAGGATCCAGGCGCGGACTATCCTTACTTTTCCGCACTACCTGAAGATCTACCTCCGATGCCCGACTGACGACCGTTGTCAGTCTCACCTCGGATATACAGACTAGTGCTTCGACATCATACCGAAGTAGAGCTTAGCTTCTAGTCTGGGCTATATGACCACAAGCATCATATTCCCTCTAATCAAAACTTCGTACAGATCGGTCACAACCATTGCGACCATTGGATTTAACCTGTCGGAAGAAATGATGTTCAATATCCTGCCCACTGAATATTGTACTCGAATTAGATTTTTAGTCAAGATATGAAAAACAACCAAAAAACCGCTTTATGGCGGTTTTTTGGTTGATATCACACGAACTGATCCTTGAGAACTAAAATATCCAGTGTTATTTTACAGCGTCCTTGAGGGCCTTTGCTGCGCGGAACTTAGGAACTTTCATAGCAGGGACTTTGATAGATTCACCGGTACGAGGATTTCGAGCTTCACGAGCCGCTCTTTGCTTGACTGAGAAGATACCGAGACCAGCAATAGATACTTCATCACCTTTCTTGAGGGCATCTATAATGGTATTAATAACTGTCTCTACTGCCTGTTCTGCTTGAACTTTTGTTCCTGCTAGAACTGCGTGAACTGCATCTACAATACTTGCTTTGTTCATTTGTTTTAAATTAGTTTCTAATAATTAATGGTCTCGATCTCGCTCATTTTGCAATGAACGTGGGTCGAGTTTCGTACCACGGGATAATTATATAGTAAGCCGTATTTTAAGCAACAGGGTAGTGGGGATTGACAAAGCCGACTTTTTGGTTTTATATTGAATATGGATTATGAAAATCAAAGCCACAGTTGACGGTCTTGAGTTGGAGCTGACTATTCCGGACGAGACGTTTCGTACCGAAAAGTACCCGGAGGGGGAGCTGAGTGGTGAGTATCAGCGCGAGATCGAAGATTTCAAGATTCGTGCTACACGTCTCCTCGAAATATTGCTCGCAAAAAGTGTCCTCCCTGAATCGGTATCGACAAAGAGGAGAATCGAGGCAAAACTGGTTGATGCACAGGAGCATGCGAAAAGTCTTGAATCGGCAAGACGCTTGGCGTATTTGGGTACTTGAATTGAAGTTTATTATTGTTGGGCTGGACGATGATCGAAGGGCGGACCCAAACTCCGCCCTTTTCTGTTAACAAAAAACACCCTGATTTCAAGGGTGTTTTTTGTTTTGTTAAATTTTACGGCTCAATGCCGAGGTTGCACCTCGGTATTACCTCGCGAACTCGATCGTCCTGGTTTCACGGATGACGATAACTTTGATTTCACCAGGATACTTGAGATCCTTTTCTATCTTGAGGGCTATATCACGAGCCAGAGTCTTTGATTCTACATCACCCAACTCTTCTGGTCTGACGAATATGCGGATCTCACGGCCAGCTTGGAGGGCATAGGACTTTTCGATACCAGGGAAGGAATTTGCGAGAGCCTCGAGGTCACCGAGACGTTTGAGATAGTTCTCGATATTATCCCTTCGAGCTCCAGGTCTTGCGCCTGATATTGCATCCGCAGTCTGCACTATGCGTGACTCGACTGTCTCATAAGGATATTCCTCATGATGGGCTTGCATGGCCTTGATGATTTCCTCGGAAGCGCCGAATTTCTGTAATATTCTTCGGCCAATCTCAACGTGAGTACCAGCGACTTCATGATCTAGGGCTTTGCCTAGGTCGTGGAGTAGGGCACCAGCTTTTGCTACTTGGACATTTGCACCTAGTTCCTCTGCGATCATTCCTGCAATGTGGGCCATCTCAACAGAGTGTTGCAAGACATTTTGACCAAAACTTGTGCGGAAGTGTAGGCGACCTAGTATGAGTAATATGCGTGGATCGAGACCGATAACTCCACAATCATAAGCAGCTTGCTCACCTTTTTCCTTGATGGTTTTGTTTATATCTTGTTTTGCTTTCTCTACTACTTGCTCGATCTTTGCAGGTTGGATGCGACCATCCTTGATGAGTTCGGCAAGGGCCATCTTTGCAACGTGTCTCCTGACCGGATCAAATGATGAAATAGTAATTGCACCTGGTGTATCATCGACTAGGACTTCGACACCGGTGATACGTTCGAAGGCTTTTATATTTCTACCTTCTTTACCGATGATTTTACCTTTTACATCATCGCTTGGTATCTCAAGTGATGTAGACATGACATCTTGAGCAACAGATGATGCTAGTCTCTGGATAGAGACTGCGAGGATGTCGCGTGCTTTGTTTGCTAGCATTTCTTCGCCTTGAGTGTCTAGTTTGTTCATTCTGACCAAGATATCTTCTTCGTATTGTTTCTCGACGAGTTTGATAAGTTGATCCTTGGCTTCTTCTGCTGAAAGTTTTGCAATCTTCTCCAGTTCAGCTTTGCGTTCTTCTTCTAGTTTGTCAGTCTTTTCACGAATAGCCTTTATTTCGGCTACTCGCTGTTTGATGAGTTCGACTTCTTTGTCTATATCTGACTGACGTTTATCCAAAAGATC
>CAYNZR010000037.1:0-5949 GCA_964401785.1 uncultured Candidatus Saccharibacteria bacterium | reverse complement strand
TATGTAAATTATACTCGGCGTGGCTTCTTTGGTTGAGGGCCATTGAATGGTACTGGAGTCTCATCTTTGATAGAAGAGATGACAATACCCTTGCTAATAAAACCTCGAATGGCTGATTCACGACCTGAACCAACGCCTTTGACAACAACATCAACCTCTCTAAGGCCGATATTTTGTGCTTTTAGAGCCAATACTTCACCAACTTTCGCTGCTGCAAATGGTGTACCTTTCTTTGCGCCACGGAAACCAGCACCACCACTCGATCCCCACATAAGAGCATTGCCTGACTTGTCTGTAAGCATGACTTTTGTGTTGTTGTAAGTAGATTGGACATGGAGGATACCACTATCTACACGTTTCTTTGCAGAAACTTGTGGCGCAGTACTCTTTGCGTCATTTCCTTCTGCCCCTTCAGTTGTTACAATTCTTTTTTTACCCATGGTAGTTTATTATATCTTTTACTTCTTCTCTTCCTTTCGCTTACCGGATCCCATAGTCTTACGTACATTACCTCGAACAGTACGAGAATTGGTCTTTGTACGTTGACCCCTTGCTGGTAAATGTCTAGCATGTCTGTAACCTCGATAGGTCTTGATATCTTTGAGTCTCTTTATATTGCCTGCTGTCTCGCGTTTGAGATCACCTTCGATCTTGAAGCTTTCAATAAGCTTTCTAAGAACGTTTTCCTGTTCGACTGTGAGTGCACTTGGCTTTATACCACCATCTATCTTTGTTTTGAGCAAAATATGCTTTGCTCTCGAACGTCCGATACCATAAATAGTTGTAAGAGCTATTTCTAGCCTTTTATTTTCTGGTAATGTAATTCCAAGTATTCTCATTTTGTTTTTTATATTGATATATTACTATCCTTGACGTTGCTTGTGTCTTGGATTGCCTTTGCAAGTTACATAAACGTAACCACCACGTCGTACAACGTTACACTTTGAACACAATTTTTTGACTGATGCTTTTACTCTCATTTTATTATTGACGTCTTGTAATTCTTGCGCGTCCTCCGTATGGATCCAACTCCAACTCGACTTTGTCGCCGACTAGAACACGGATACGATTCATCCGCATTTTACCTGCCAAGTAAGCCAAGATAAGTTCTTTCGAATTATCAAGTTCTACTCGAAACAGTGTATTTGGCAAAGCCTCAACGACCGTTCCTTGGGCAAAATTATTTGGTTTGGAAGTGGATTCCATTTCGTAAAAGTACGCTAGATGATACTAGCAGAAATAGGCATAAAAAGTCAATAGACTAAGGTTCCTCAACGACTACTTTGATCTTGTTTAGATCAGTCGGAATATTCGCCCATGGCGGTGCCAATTCACCAGAACCACTTTCGATGACTGCGCTATATGACTTGAAGATTTCTTCTGATTTGGATAATGATACTCCAGCTAGCTTGCTCTTCAAGTCTTCGATTGGTATCGAGCCTACTATTTTGAATTCACCCTTTGCTTTTAGTACCAGAGCGCCTTTTTTGGTTGGAGAAAAATCTTTGATATTGGTTATTGTTACATCTATATTCTCGAGACCTGGAGATGTATACATAAATGGACTAAACAATGCAACGGTTTGGCTTCCGGCAAATGTTTCGATCAATTTTGATTTTGGCATTGCAATTGCGTTTATTGTTCCATCTATACTTACTGATGCAGTCTTTGTATCACCACCACCAATAATTGGTGAAGAAAATGAAGTTGTAAAATTCTTGTCATATACTATATAGCCTTCTGGAATCTTGGATTCAACTTCTTTCATTAGAGTATTTGTAAGATCGGATTTTAATTTTGCTGTTGTTGAAGCCATAGTTTGTGGACTTATGACTTTCTTAACTCCCGAAAATCCACCAGCGATCGCTGTGACTGCTTTTGCATAAACTGCAGAATATTTTGGTGATCCAGAATATGCAACTATTTTGAATTCACCATTTTGGTCTATATCTGCAATATTGAACTGCTGACCCGCTTGATCTGCCGAAATATTGGCAGAAATTTTGCCAGGAATAATGGTACCCGAAGGCTTGGTATATCCAGGTATCACTATTGAACTACTCAATCTATACATAAGACCGTTCGTACCGGACAATCTCGTACCGGCAATCAACCTAATAGACTGACTACTATATGTATTGTAAAAAGTAACTTTACCAGTAGCTTTTGTATTTGTGACGGGGCCATTCGATGCGCTCACGGTCGTAGTTGCAGATCTCTTGATCGATACAACTTGATAAACCAGATCGTTTCCAGTTGGTTGAGCAACATAGGTACTATTTACTGAAACTGGTATTACCTTTGGAGTTACAGTAAATGTTGCTTGGGAATAATATGTCGATCCAAAATATCCGACGAGACCAACAGCCAATACAGCAACCAATGTAATGATCGGCCACTTCCAGATATTACGTCTCTTCTGTTCAAATTCACCAATAGGTGGAGTTATCGGCATCCTTCTCTCTGGCATATCTGCTTTGCTTAGACGTATTGATTCGATAACTTTCTCTTTTTCATTATCATCAATTCTGTTATCTATCCTGATAGGCACATCCTCGACACCATCAACCTCAGTAACTCGCTTTTTTGTGCGAGTGGTCTTTTGTACTCGTGGAGCTGGCTTGACTTCACGAATCGTACGTCTCTCTGCTGGTATGATATCTTGAACTTTTCTTGGCATTTTCTACATTTTAGCACAAATTCAACCTAATAAACTGTGAATAGCGATTGCGTACAAAGCAACCAATCTACCCCTCTCAGCGAAATGATCAAATGTAACTCTAGACAAAAGATCGTCAACTGACAAGACATAGACAGGAACACCGGGTATGGAGCTTTTTATAACTTTAACAAAACAATCATCATGCAAAGAAGCGGTCACAATGACCGACATTGGTGGTTTTATCTCGAATCTTTGCGAAAGAAGGGTCTCTTTTAGAGCTCCTAGCCACTCATTTGCTATCTTATTGATTGATACTATGTTTTTGTCATTCAGAGAATCATCTAGACGGTTGCCAACATAGAGAGACAGCAATGAATCGGCCGCTTGATAACCATTGGATGTCTCTACTGCCAATTTTTGAACAAAACTTCTTATTCCAAAAGGATATGAACCGAAGAATATGCATGATTTTCTTCTAATGATAGAAACATCCGTTTGATCGCCGTGCACATGGACCAAACAATAGTTTTGACCAGGTTCCAAGACCTTTTCTATTCCTATATATTGAAGCAATAAAGACGAATGGAAATATATTTTATTGGAATGAACAATGTGCCTAAATTGATCTACAAAATACGAAACCATCTTCATGCTTGCGACCGATATGGTAAATGATACATCCAAAGTTCGAGAAGATTTGTGCTCCCAATCAGACACCGAATAACTATTGAGTTTTACATCGAATATTTTTTGCTCTATTACCTGAAGTGCCTCTTCGGACTTTAGGATCTCTTTTCTATCGAGATCTATGAGATCGTATATGTATTTTTTTGTTATCTCTGTATCTTTCTCGAACTGTTTGGAGACTATCTTTGCTTCAGAGACTATCCATGGAGAAGACAATATATAATGAACAGAATCTAGTCTTCTTCGGATATGAGGATAGCCACCGAGATTCTCTTCGTGATGGATGAATCTGAGGCATGATTGGATCGCTTCATTTATACCAAGTAATGTAGATTTTATGAGAATAGAATCGTCGACTTTGTCAGATTTCTTTGTTTCAGTACTGAATGTATAAACAACTTTTGGAATAGCATCTCCAGAGACAAGTAGAGACGCTCTAATTATTGAACTCTGCACGTCCAATATCAAAATAATCTTATGATCTACTTTGTTGGTAGAGAACATTGTGGATATTATAGCAGAAATGCTAGCGAAAGTTCTATTCACACGTCATATGTTAAATAAAACGCAATTTTTCATCTAAAATGCGTTTCAGCTTTCAAGCAGAACCACCACAACATAAGCATTTTTCGAGGCCGCAAAAATGTTGCAACATTTTTGCTTAATCCTCGAGATTTTGTGCTCAATATCTCTGCGGAGCCTCTCAAAATACTTATGTTATGGTGGTTCTTCAGATGTGAGCAAATCAACTAAACCAACACCGCTTTGATGCGCCTTACACCAGCAGAAACCGCCTCTTCCTTCTGAATTTTGAAATGCCATTTACCTTCTGGACCAGCGAGATCAAATGTATTTGTTACATGAGGACCTCCACAAAACTCTTTTGAATATGCAGAGGAGATATCGCCACCTGTAAAATAGATCGAGACTTCATCACCATACTTCTCACCGAAGAAATGTTTTGCACCGGTTTTCTCCGCCTCAGCAAAAGGTAAAACTACTTTGTTCATTGGTAGTTTTTGAATAATTTTTTCATTTACAATATCCTCAACTCGATTTTTTTCTTCGTCGGTCATCTTTGCACCATGAGCGAAGTCAAAACGCAAACGCTCGGCTGTAATATTTGAACCTTTTTGCATGACATTTGGACCAAGAACATCGAATAATGCTTGGTGAAGTAGGTGTGTAGCAGTGTGATAGCGGACAACCATTGCATCATTTGCATCAGCAAGACCACCCTTGAACTTCTGCTCAGCGCCGGCACGAGAGAGGGTTTGGTGTTGCTCAAATTTCTTTTTGAAATCTTCTACATCAACAGTTTTGCCCTGTTCTTTTGCAAGTTCAAGAGTTAATTCTAAAGGAAAACCGTAACTTGAGAACAAGGTAAACGCATCGGTGCCTTTTTCGAACTCTTTCATACCTTGACTAAGCGTCTCTTTGAACTTCTTTTCTTCTTTCAAAATCTCTTCTTTTATTTGTTTGGAATTTGTAGATAGATCTGGGTAAATATCTTTGTAAATCTGCAACAAAACATCTACAATCTCACTTATTTTGCCATTTTCATTTATACCGAGTATTTGAGCATGTCGAACCGCTCTTCTTATTAGTTTACGCAAGACATAACCGCGGTCAGTATTCGAAGGGATAACCCCGTCTGAAATCAAAAATGATGAAGCGCGGGTATGATCTGCCAAGATTCTCGCTGATTTGAGCTGATTTTCACTGAAAGAATCTAGACCGGATAGTGATTTGATCTTGTCCAAAACAGGACTCAAAAGATCGGTGTCGTATATATTGTCTACTCCTTGCATCACCATGCAAAGTCTTTCCAAACCTGCACCAGTGTCGACATTTTTTGATTCCAACTTTGAAATGATCTTACCGTCCTTCTTTTCGAATTCCATAAAGACATCATTCCACACCTCGACAACATCCCTTCTTTCGTCTGCCAAATCATATTCTTCAGGACTCAAATCACCAAGACCTTTTGGAGTAACATCATAAAACATCTCTGAACATGGACCAGTTGGACCAGTCCAATCATCTTTGCCTTTTACTGCTGGCCACCAATTGGCAGATGCATCTTTGAAATAAATTCGATTTTCTGGTAGACCGACAGACTTCCAAACTTCCGCTGAATTTGAATCCTTACCCGCATTTTGATCCCCCTCAAATACCGTTACATAAAGCCTCTTTGGATCTAGACCCAAACCTTCCTCCTTTGAAGTCAAAAATTCATAACTCCACTTGATGGCGTCTTCTTTGAAATAATCGCCCAAAGACCAGTTGCCCAACATTTCAAAAAATGTAGCATGAGTCTTGTCTCCAATATCATCGATATCCACAGTTCGGAGACATTTTTGGGAATCAGCCAATCGTTTGCCCAAAGGATGAGCTTTGCCCAGAAGATATGGCACCAAAGGTTGCATGCCGGCAGTATTGAAGAGTGTAGGATTGGTAATACCCTTTTCGTCAGGTGTGACAAGTGACGCAGAAGGAATGATGGCGTGGCCTCTTTTGCGGAAAAATTCCAAAAATTTGGATCTAATTTCGTAAGATTTCATAGGGCGATTTTAGCACAAATGTCGCACGAGGGCGAA
>CAYNZR010000036.1:0-6005 GCA_964401785.1 uncultured Candidatus Saccharibacteria bacterium | reverse complement strand
GTGATGCCAAGAAGCCTGTTGTTATTGTTTCATACTCAAAATTCGCAGAAAATATCGCTCACGCACTCAAGAAAGCAGGTTATATAGCAAGTGTAGAGAAAAAGGGTAAAGTCTTCACACGCGATTTGGAACTTGGTCTTATATATCACGATTCAGGACCACGTATTCATGGAGCGGAACGCATTTCCAAGCCTTCTAGACGTATCTATATGAAAGCTGATGATATCCGCATGTACCGCAGTGGCTTTGGTAATAGTTTCATTTCTACATCAAAAGGCATCATGACAGACTCTGAGGCCAAGAAGAACAAGGTTGGTGGAGAAGTATTGTTTAAGATTTGGTAATAATAAAATCATGTCCAGAATTGCAAAAAAACCTATTGTATTACCACCAAAGACCGAAGCGAACTTTTCAGCTGGTTTGATCACGATCAAAGGTCCTCTCGGCTCACTTTCAAAACAGATCAAGTCAAATGTTCATGTGGAGATTGCTAATAATGAAATAACTCTTACTCCAAGTCACAATGGTCTTCAAGCAAAAGCAGAGTGGGGTACATACGCATCTCATATCAGAAACATGATTGCAGGTGTTAACAAAGCTTTCGAAAAGAAATTGATAGTCGAAGGTATCGGATACAAAGCAGATATCAAAGGTAAAGACATTGTCTTGGCTCTAGGATTCTCTCATACAATCACTCTTCCTATCCCAGCAGATCTCAAGGTCACTTCAGAGAAAAATACAGTTACTATTTCAGGTATTGATATCGAAAAGGTTGGTCAGTTTGCGGCAGAAATCCGTTCTCTCAAGAAACCTGAACCATATCTTGGAAAAGGTGTTCGATATTCAGATGAAGTTATAAGACGTAAGCAAGGTAAGAAAGCTGCATAATCATATGAAAACACTCCAAATCCAAAGTAAAATATTTGCTCGAAGAAAGGCTCGAATCCGTGCCAAGATCCATGGTACAGAAGAGCGACCAAGACTTTCTATTTTCAAGTCTCACAAATATATCTATGCTCAGATCATAAATGATAACAAAGGTCATACGCTTGTAGCTTCAGATTCGAGAACTTCAAAAGCAAAGACACCTATAGAGAGAGCAGAAGAATTGGGTGTTGATATTGCAAAAAAGGCAAAAGCTGCAAAAATAACAAAAGTAGTTTTTGACCGAAGTGGATATCTTTATACAGGTAAGATCAAAGTTGTTGCAGATGCTGCACGTAAAGGTGGTCTTGAATTCTAATAATACTATGTCTACAAACAAAGAAATAAAAACCAATAAAGTTACAAATCCTGCTGAAGAAACAGTTGTTGATGTAGCTATTCCTGCAACTGGTGTAGATGTTGCTACTATTATTCCAGAAGTTGTTACAGAAGACGCAGTTGGTGCTCAAAACAAATTTACTCCAGGTCGTCGTATGCGTGGCGATACAGGAAGACGTGGTCCTCAAGGTCAAGGTCAGTCTGGACGCGGTCCAAGAACAAATCGCAACGAACCAAGAGAGAGGGTTAAACCAGAGTTTGATTCAAAAATTATCGATATTCGACGCGTGACTCGTGTTGCAACAGGTGGACGAAGATATTCTTTTAGTGTAGCTGTCGTCGCCGGAGATCGCAAAGGGCGCGTGGGTGTCGGCTTGGGTAAGGGTGGTGATACAGCTCTATCAGTAGACAAAGCTACCCGCGAAGCAAAGAAGAATCTGATCAAGATCACACTCTCACCTCAGATGACCATACCTCACGCAGTAGAAGGTAAGTACTCAAGTGCAATGATCAAGATTTTCCCAGCAAAGGGAAGTGGAGTTGTTGCAGGTAGTTCGGCTCGTGCAGTCATCGAACTTGCTGGTATCAAGGACGTTTGTGCAAAATTCCTCTCCGGTAGTAAAAACCGTCTAAATAATGCAAAAGCAACTATCGAAGCTTTGAAAAAGTTGAGTAAGGTTTCGAGGAAGGTGTTGAATTCAAAAGTTGGTGACAATAAATAAAGATAATATTCAGAAATAACATGCAAATAAATCAACTAAAAAGGATACACCCAAATAAAAAGAGAATGATTGTCGCTCGTGGAGGCAAGCGAGGAAAGACTGCTGGCCGTGGAGGCAAAGGTCAATCAGCTCGTGCTGGTAACAAGCGAAGACCAGAATGGAGAGATATCATCAAGCGTCTCCCAAAACTCCGTGGTCGTGGTAAGAATTCAAACAAAGCATTTCAAGAAAAGCCAGTTGTAATAAATCTCTCGGCTATCGAAGCAATCTTCGCTTCAAATGATGCTGTTACTCCAACTATTTTGGTAGAGAAGGGATTGGTTTCGACTCTTTCGGGTCGTATACCCGAGGTCAAAATCCTAGGTGATGGTGAGATAACAAAATCAATTGCCGTTTCTGGATGTTATCTATCTCAATCAGCCATAGAAAAAATAACAAAAGCAGGCGGATCTATAACTCCAATAAAAGAAAAAGTAATAGAAAAATCTACAAAGAATTCAGAGAATAAAAAAGTTGAAACTCCAAAGATTGAAAAGATTGAACAAAAAAAGACCGAAGCAAAACCTGCAAAGTCAGTAACAAAGAAGAAAGTTAGCAAGAAATAAACAAAATAAACTGGATCTCTATAAATAATATGCAAAAATTTCTGGAAAAAATAACAATTGCTTTGAAAGATCCAATGCTAAGAAAAAGAATTGGCTTTACTATCTTGGCTCTAGTTTTGTTTAGAGCTTTGGCTACTATTCCTATTCCAGGAGTAGATGCAACAAATCTTTCTAAACTCCTATCTTCTAGTCAATTGCTTGGTTTCCTAAATATCTTTTCAGGAGGAGGTTTGTCCAATCTCTCTATTGTGATGCTTGGCGTCGGTCCATTCATTACTGGCTCGATCATTATCCAGCTTTTGACTATGATGTTTCCTAGCTGGAAAGCAATGCTACACGATGATGGAGAAGCTGGAAGAATGAAACTTTCACAATATTCCCGATTGCTCGGTGCTCCTCTTGCTGTTATTCAGGCGGTTGGATTTATTATCTTGCTTCAAAATCAGAACGTCTTGCCAAATCTAGACACTTTCTCATTTATTGTAAATGTTTTGGTTATAACTGGCGGTTCGATGTTGTTGATGTGGATAGGTGAGCTCATTTCCGAATATGGTATTGGTAACGGTGTATCACTCATAATCTTCGCTGGTATCGTGTCTAGTCTTCCTACTACGATAATGCAAAATATTCAGAAGATTAGCACCACTGGAGTTTCTGACTTACCTTTCTATTTGGGAGTTTTGGTCATAGCAATTGTTTCGGTTGCGGCTGTTGTATATGTTACGGAAGCCGAGAGATCAGTTCCTGTAACTTATGCAAAACAGGTTAGAGGCAACAAGGTCTATGGTGGTTCGACTACATATCTACCACTTCGCCTCAATCAATCTGGCGTCATTCCTATAATCTTTGCTCTCTCTATCCTTCTATTTCCTCAGATTATAGCTGGCTCACTATCCAAAGTTACTGCATATCCTTGGTTGGCAGACTTCGGTTCTTATGTTTCAGCACTTCTCGCCAATCAATTGGTTTATGGTATTATCTACTTCTGTCTAGTAGTTCTGTTTACATATTTTTACACTGCAGTTACTTTTGATCCAAAGCAGATAGCAGAGAATCTCCAACGAAGTGGTGCTTTCATACCAGGTGTTCGACCAGGTGAACATACTCAGACGCATGTCGGTAATATTGTAACTAGGATAACATTGGTAGGTGCTTTGTTCTTGGGTGTTATTGCTATCTTGCCTCTCATAATCCAAGCATTCTCTCCAGATAACAATCGTTCAGTAGCGGTCGGTGGTACAGCGCTTCTTATCGTAGTATCAGTAGTTCTAGATCTGTTGAAGAAAATAGACGCTCAGGTTGCGATGCGCGAATACTAATAATCTCAAATCTTAAATTTAAAATCTAAAATCTTCGGATTTGGCTTTTTCTGCTAGTTTTAATCTTTAGGTTTTGTACGATATAATATCGTAATGAATTTACAATCATTTGTTTTTATTGGTCGTTCTGGCTGTGGTAAGGGTACTCAGATCGAGATGTTGGTCAAAGTGTTGAAAGAGAAAGACCCATCACATGAAATACTCAATATTTATACCGGCCAAGAATTTCGCAATTTTATAAAAGGTAGTTCCAAGACTCAGCAATTGACCAAGAGTGTTTATGATGTCGGAGGCTTAATGCCTGAATTTTTGACGGTGCATATGTGGGTCAAACCTTTGGTTGAACAATATAATGGCAATCAACATCTCATTTTCGACGGCACTCCAAGGAAATTTCATGAGGCGGGAGTTTTGCATTCGATGTTCGGTTTTTACAAATTTGATAAGCCGTGGGTAATTAATATAGGCATATCCCAAGAAGAAGCAGTCAAACGACTTCTTAAGAGAAAGAGACAAGATGATACAGAAGTAGATATACGCAAACGTTTGGGTTGGTATGAGACTGATGTTGCTCCAACTATTGAGTTTTATCGTGACAATCCAAATTATAACTTTGTATATGTAGATGGAGAGAGGACACCAGAGGAGATTCATCAGGATATTGTCAAAAGGGTTGGATTGTTGTAGTTTTAGTACTAATGATTACTATAAAAACCAAGGAGGAAATTGACATTCTTCGAGAGGGTGGCAAGAGGCATGCATATATTTTGGCTGAATTGGCCAAGATGGTAAAACCCGGACTTTCTTCTTGGGATCTAGAAAACCGTGCAGTGGAGTTGATAAAAGATGGTGGTGATAGTTCCGCCTTTCTGCATTACAAACCATATGGTGCAAAAAGACCATATCCTGCAACTATTTGTGTCTCTGTTAATGATGAAGTTGTCCATGGTATCCCAAATGAAGAGGAGAAAATTTTGCAGGAGGGAGATGTTGTGAGTATTGATTTGGGTTTGGTACACAAGGGTCTCATAACAGATGCGGCTGTGACTGTTCCTGTCGGAACAATCGCACCTGAACTTTCGAAACTTCTGGATGTAACAGAAAAAGCTTTGTATGCTGGTATAAAAATGGCAAAAGATGGCAAGAAGACAGGTGATATTGGTCAAGTAATATCGCGCTTTGCTTACGCAAATAACTATGGCTTGGTGGAAGAGTTGGCTGGTCATGGTGTCGGTTATTCTGTCCACGAAGATCCTTATGTACCAAATTATGGTGAAGCGGGAAAAGGTGATATTCTCAAGGCGGGTATGGTGATTGCAATAGAGCCAATGTTCAATCTAGGAACAAGAAATATAAAACTCGACAAAGACGGTTATACATTCCGAACAGCTGACGGCAAACCATCGGCACATTTTGAACATACTGTCGTAATTACAAAAAGTGGTGCGGAAATTTTAACTAAATAATTAATAATAATTTTTTATAAATAATATGACTCCACATTTCAAAACAGAAAGAACTTTGGTAATAATAAAACCAGATGGTATTCAACGTACTTTGATAGGGGAGATCATCAAGCGTTATGAAAGAATTGGTCTCAAGATGGTTGGGTTAAAGATGATGATACCTACTCCAGAGCTTGTCGAGAAACATTATACTATTGATCCAGAATGGAGGATGAAAACAGGTCTAAAGACGATCAAGGGGTATACTGACAAAGGGCTTACTCCACCTCATACTGATCCATTGAAGATTACCTCAATAATATTGAAGAACTTGGTCAACTATATGACCAAGGGTCCAGTGATTGCAATGGTTTGGCAAGGAGCTCATGCGGTACAAATTGTCCGCAAGATTACAGGTAGTACCGAGCCGTTGATGTCACCAGTTGGAACAATAAGAGGTGACTACGTGCTCGATTCATATCAGATGAGTGATGTGGATGGTCGTTCTGTTCGAAACTTGGTTCACGCTTCGGGCTCAGTCAAAGAGGCTGAAGATGAGATCGCTCATTGGTTCAAGAAAGAAGAATTGTTCAATTACCGATTGATAGCGGAGGCGATGTTGTATGATGTTGATTTGGATGGGATTTTGGA
>CAYNZR010000035.1:0-6197 GCA_964401785.1 uncultured Candidatus Saccharibacteria bacterium | reverse complement strand
CAATATTTTGCCAAATATAACCGCCGATGATCCCGGCAAACATTGCACCAAAACCGATCGAGGCATTTAGTAATCCAAATGCGGTTCCTCGAAGTTGCAAATCAACAACGCGACTTGTGTGAGCGCGCTGAGCAGCATCGGTAGTTGCAGAGAATATTCCGAGAACCACGAATGAAAGAATGAGTAGCCAATAATTTTGTGCAAATGATATACCAATATATGAAGCAATGAGAGCCAAGTAACCAAACATCAATATCCTTGTCGAACCTTTGAGATCAGAGAGCTTGCCAGATATATACGAGAATCCAGAATAGGAAATACTATAAACCATATAGAATAGTGGAATAGAAGCTACAACTAGTCCGATAGAAGTTGTTTTCAAGAGTAGAACAGCGGTCGGTAAGCTACCGAGTGAAAGCAAAAAAATTGCCAACAAATAAAATCGAAACGATTGAGGCAAGTTTGAATAAGTAGCTTTTGAGAGTAATTTGTGACCACCATCAGTCTTTGCAGTAACAATGTCCGTAACGAAAAATATCATCATGACAGCCAAAATACCTAGCAAGAATGCACTGATAAAAATAATATTAAAACCATTTTCCCATCTAGAAAGTATGAGATATGCAGCTAGCGGGCCGAGTATTCCACCAGCACGATCGAGCGCTCTGTGATAACCGAAGGAACGTCCGACTTGATCGCGTGGCACAGATGCGGAGATGATCACGTCACGAGGTGGCTCGCGAAGCCCTTTGCCCACCCGATCGATCGCCCGTAGACCCAAGACTGCACCTACACTTCCTGTAAAAATATAGAAAGGTCTTGTAGCTACAGATAGACCATAACCTAGAAAAATGAAAATCTTGTGTTTTTGGATCCTGTCAGAAAGATTACCGGAATAAATTTTGAGAAAGTTTGCCATACCATCTGCAATACCTTCGACTAAACCAAGAGAAGCGGCACCAGACTTCAATACTGTAGTGAAAAATGCTGGAAATGAAGCCAAAATCATTTCATTTGAAAAATCGTTGAAAAAGCTAGTCAATCCCAAAGTAAAAATATTTTTATTTAGACCAAATATTTTCTTATCCTCTACTATTGGTTGTATAGGTTTTTCAACCAAAGAATCTTGATTTGAATTTGAATTTTCTCTATCCATGAAATTATGAATTACCAAAAGTCTCATCTTCGACATCTGCAACAGCGTCTTGTTTTGTAGCATGTACTCTACCGTCTATATGATGAGCTGGAGCATATATAGTATAAAAACGAAGTGGAACACTACCAGTGTTTATAATATTATGCTCTGTCCCTGCGGGCACAAGTAGAGCTGTACCATCTGTAAGCGCATATTCTTTACCTTCCAATATTGCTTTGCCACTACCAGATTCGATACGGAAAAATTGATCATTTTTCTCGTGAGTTTCAACACCTATCTCTTCACCAACTTTGATAGTCATAAGGACAATCTGACAATGAGGCGCCGTATAGACAACCTCTCTGAAGTTTTCATTAGCCAAAGTCATTTTCTCTATATTTTCACAAAAAGGTTGTATTTTGGTCATATTTTGTAATAAGTAAATATCCGGTAATAATATCTTGATTATAACATGCCGACTATTTTATTTTGCTAGCTCTCAATGCATTCAAAATAGGAACAAAATCCGTGAGAAAATTGTAAGCTGCGGCACCCACAGGACCGATGATTCCGGTCAAAACGAGTGCAAGACCAACTATATTTGTTACAGTCCAAGTACCAAAACACTGAAACATGATCCGTCTTACATTCTTGCCTGTTCGAATAATTTGAGGAAGACGATTGAGATGATCGTGCATTATCGTTATATCTGCTGCCTCGATAGCAACATCCGATCCTATACCACCCATCGCAATCGAAACATCTGCCAAAGCTAGCGAAGCTGCATCATTGACTCCATCTCCGATATAAGCGACTATCTCTCCATGTCTTTTTTGATTTTGGAACTTTCTTACAAAATCAACCTTTGATTCAGGTGTCATATTGGCATGAGGATGACTCAAGCCAAGTTCACCAGAGACAACCTTTGCCACTTTTTCATTATCACCCGTAAGCATATGCCACTCTTTGACCCCGAGGACTTTGGTCTCATCTACTATCTCTTTCATTCTTGGGCGCAATTCATCGACATAAGACATGAGACCGATTATTTTGCCATTGAAAGCTAGTAGTGCCGTTCCTCTACCAGCATCTTTTTCTTGTATTACTGCTTCTTTGACTTTTTCACTTATCACAATCTTTTCTTTTTCCATAAATGACAATCGTCCCAAAAATAGCTGATCTTTTTCGTGAGAAAATGCGATACCCTGACCAGAGATCTCTTCTGAAGTATGAGGGTTGTGAATTTTCAACTTATTTTCCCGAAGATAATTTATTATAGCTTTTGAAACCGCGTGATTTGACATCACAGCTCCCATTCCAAAATATTCTGCAACTTTTGACTCATCAATTTCGCCGAAGGCTCGTATACCGACGACTTTTGGTTTGCCTTTGGTCAATGTTCCTGTCTTGTCGGTAAGGACATACTTGAGTCTCGAAACCTGCTCTAGCGCCGATGAGCCTTTGACTATCACACCCCTCTTAGCTAGTCCAGAAATAGCCGCAGTGAAAGACAGAGGCACAGCAACCGCCACATCATCAGCACAGACGACCAATAGGATCGAAAGTATGAATTGTGGTGCAATACCCAATAAATACAGTGCTATTGAGACAATTAGAACTGAAACTATATACCATTTTGTAAAAGTTCCCGCCAATCTTTCTGCTTTACTCTTTTTTCGACTTGCTTCTTCGACTAGGGCAATGATCTTTGACAAAGTTGTATCTGCTCCAATCTTGGTTACCTTTACGATCAGTGATCCTGATTGATTTATCGTTGAAGTGAAGACTTTGTCCCCTTCTTTTTTTGAAACCAATTCTGATTCTCCGGTTAGTGATGATTCATCAACCGAAGCATTACCCGAGATCACGATCCCATCTACAGGCATCTTGTCACCAGCATCGACAATGACCAAATCGCCACTTTTGACCTCTTTTATATGAACATCTTTTATAGTCTCTCCCACCATCAGTCGAACTGATTCGACATGATATTTCATCAAACTCTGAATGATACTCTTGGTCTTTGCCATAGTGACGAGATCAAAAATTCTAGCAAAAGCCAACATGAGAGTAATGAAACCTGCAGAGAACCATTCGGTAGAAATAATAGAGAAAATTAGAGCAATCGAGGCCAGCAAATCGACAGAGATTTCCCTCTTGATAAGTGAGCGGACAGCGCTTATTGCAACTGGTAGTAGGCCGAGAACTGACAAGATCATGAGAGTGTCAGTCAATCTCTTATCCGTAACGAAGATAGACAAGAGTAGAGCGCTTGTAGTAAATAGAATAAGAAGAATATCAAAAATAAGTAAACCTTTATCAGCCCGCGAGATCGATGTTATTCTCATGGGTCAATTATAGCAAATATGACTAATTAATGATTTTTATAAAATTTCCTCTTGCTTAATAAAACCTTGAGATTGTAGCGACCACAATTTTGCATAAAGACCATCATGATTTATGAGTTCTTCATGACTTCCTTGTTCAGTAATTTTTCCTTCATCAATTACAATAATCCTATTCATTTTTCTAATAGTAGACAGTCTATGTGCAATCACAATTACGGTTTTATCCTTCATCAAGGTTTCAAGAGCATCTTGAATAAGAAGTTCAGAATTTGAATCGAGACTTGACGTCGCTTCATCCAAAATCAATATCGGTGCGTTTTTGAGAATAGCTCTTGCAATAGCTACGCGCTGACGCTCACCACCGGAAAGTTTGATACCTCGCTCACCGACAAAAGTATCATAACCAGCAGGAAGAGATGAAATAAATTCATGACAATGTGCCAATTTCGCCGCCTCTATAACCTCAGAATCTGTTGCATTGAGACGTCCATAACGAATATTATCCATCAACGTTCGATGGAACAGTATCGGATCTTGAGGTACGAAACTAATAGCTTCTCTCAAACTTCCCTGAGTAACCTTTTTTATATCTTGTTCGTCAATCTTTATCGTTCCAGATTGCAAATCATAAAGGTGAAGTAATAATTTTGTAATCGTAGATTTACCCGCACCAGAAGGACCAATCAAGGCTACTCTCTCGCCAGCCTTTATATCTAGAGAAACATTATCGAGAATTACGCGATCTTTGGAAAAGGCAAAATTTATATTATCAAAAACTATATTACCTTTTGTAACTATAAGAGGTTTTGCATCTGGTTCATCCTTGATATCATGCGTCTTTTTCATAATCTCCACCATCTCTTTTGCATCACCAAAAGATTCGTAGAGATCACGAATAATTCGACTTGATCCCCAAAAGTTGTCCATCAAGCTCAAGATATAGATTTGTATCAAGACAAAACTTCCAATTGAAATTAAACCCATACCCCAATATTTTATGGCAATATAAAATATTAAAAATTCAACCCAAATATTGATAAAAGCTTGGATCGCTTCTATTTTATTTGCTGTATTCCATTTTTTCTTCAGAGAAGTTGTATGATCGAGATTTGCTTTACCAAAAATAGCTGATTCATGACCATGACGATTGAACATTTGTATTGTTGAATGGTTGGACAAACTGTCCGCCAAAACAGCTGTGGTTTTCGATTCTATCTCAGCACTTTTGATATCATATGGTATTTTCCATCTAGAAAATATTAGAGACAAAATAAAATAGAATACTATCCAAACCAAAATAATGTACACAAAAGTAGGTTTTACATACCAGAGCACGATGCAAACACCAATAATCTTAGTAAGAATTTGCAAAATTTCCCCGAAGAATCGATCGGTAACCCTCTCAAAAGATCTCATAAAACGATTTACTTTTTGGACTAATGATCCGCTAAATGTATTTGTAAAAAATGTATATGAGTGACCCAAAAGATATTCATAAGCATTTTGTCTCAAATGACTCATGATTTTGGTCTGAAAATATGCCATTGAAAAACCTTGGAGCCTATACCCTGACCAAGCCACAAAATTCATAATCAATATCAAAAATATTGTATGAATAAGTTCATTTACCAAGATACTTGTCTCAGCTTTGACAGTTAAAATATCGAAGAAATTTTTATAATAAACCGGAATGATTATACTAGAAGAGATCGTTGGTATGATCGAACCAATAGTAACCAACAACAATGTGAACCAATACGGTTTTGCAACACGAATATACTCCCGAAGAACATCCAAAAGAGTTACATTGCTAAACTTTTTATCTTTTTGCTCATTTGTTGACATCAATACAATATATCAAAACACTTGTCTATTTGCCACACAACAAACTGCTCTGTTTACTCGCAATCACTCAATCTGATCCTTTTCATTTAGAATAATTTCCGCCTTACCATTGTAAGTTTTTATGAGACCAGTAATCCTGACCTCGCGCTCAAACTGCTTCAAATCGCCAAATTTGTCACGATCGGAAGCAAAGATAACCGCAGTAAATGGACAAGTCTTATAATTTGAACAGAAGTCCAAGAAACTTACACCGCTTTTGGCAGTGTAAGTCTTGACCACTTTTCCATGAACGATAGCGTTCTCGCCTACATGATCTTTTGCTTCAGTAAATTCGATTGTTTTCAACTCACTAGTCGAGTTGCTTTGCAAGTCTCCAAGATGTCCGACACCAGTATCTGCATTTGACCCTCCTCCCAACAAATCAATATTGTCATTTTTTTGTAACATTTTTTGTATAATTTTCAGGTACTTTCTTCGAACGCTTTCATTCGTACTAATTTCAAGCACTTCATCATTAGAAATAGTCGCTGACTGTGTCCAATTGAAACTACCAGAAACATAAGCATCGTCAGTCACCAGAGTTTTGAGGTGCATAATACCCTCATTGTTATTCCTAATCTTTATATCGATACCAGCACTTTTCAATTTTTCTATTGTACTCTTATTGCTTTCAACGCTTGCTTGCCTATCCGTAAGACCTCGGACTTCTAATCCACGCTTCTTTGCACGGATGAGCGCGTCGGCTATGTTATTTTTTGTAAAATAATAAATTGCAAAATAAACATATTTATCAGCATTATCGATAAGTTTTACAATTTCTTTGTCATTTGCTTTTTGGTCGAGCGAATAAATCACACGAAACTGAGTGC
>CAYNZR010000034.1:1163-6407 GCA_964401785.1 uncultured Candidatus Saccharibacteria bacterium | reverse complement strand
AGAAAAAACTAACCCAATCATTTATTGATTGGAAAAAGATGGCCGAAGGCATCAAGAATTACGAAGATAAAGTGGTCAACATTGCAATTGTTGGAAAATATTTCAATACAGGCGATTTCATTCTTTCTGATTCGTATATATCTGTTTTAGAGGCGATTAAGTTTTCTGCTTATTCTGTGGGGGTTAAGCCGGTGATACATACGATAAATGCGAGAGATTTTGAGGAGGTTAAAGGGCAAAAGGTAAAAGGTAAAAGGGAAGAGGTAAGAGTTGAAGGTTCAAAGAGTGATGAGTCAACTTTTCCCTATGAACAACTGGACAAAATGGATGGGATAATAGTACCGGGAGGATTTGGGGAGACGGGCATAGAAGGTAAACTCAATGTGATCCGCTATGCTCGCGAAAAGAAAATTCCATATTTTGGTCTTTGTTATGGTATGCAACTTATGACAGTAGAATTTGCTCGCAATGTTCTCGGTCTAAAGGGTGCTCATACAGCAGAGATTGATCCAAAATCTCCACATCTAATTATTGACATAATGCCCGATCAAAAGAAAAAGATAGCCGAAGGCAAATACGGTGGTTCTATGAGGTTGGGGCAATATGAAGCGTACCTAAAGAAGGGGACGGTGGCGGAGGAGGCATATAAACTTAAATCTAAAATCTCAAATCTAAAAACTGAACATAATCAAGTTATTATACAAGAGAGACATAGACATCGATATGAAGTAAATCCAGAATATATAGAGCAAATTGAGAAAGGTGGTTTGGTATTTTCTGGTAAGTCTCCTGATGGTACTCTGATGGAGATTGCAGAACTTCCAAAAAATATCCATCCTTTTTTCCTTGGCACACAATTCCATCCAGAATTTCTAGCTAGACCACTTGCTCCGCATCCTTTGTTTACATCATTTATGAAAGCTAGTAAGGGTAGGGCGAAGTTGTAGTGTGGATGTGTCACATTCCTAAAAAAATCAATCCCGCGCGAGGCGGGATTGTGTTACTGAAAAAATAGTACTACTGACGATTTCTTATTTATTGACTCAGTCAGAGCTGATTTGCTTTTGTTTTGGATTACAGATTTCTTCCAGTTTAGTTACCAAATCGTCGAACTCGATCTGGTTCACGGAAAAGATTCGTGAGTCACACGTAAGATCATTAGCCGAACAGATTGGTGCGACGTCGTGTTGGAAACAAATTTGCACCGCCTCACTCACGATCCTTTGACCAGATTCAGTAAGGGGAGCTTTGTCGAATTGATCGCTGGGTTTGCGAAGATAGAGTCGCTTAAGATTGAAATGGTGTCTTAGTTTACTGAGCACTAGATTGGCATTTCTAATCGTTATCATCGTTGTCCCTTGGTTTTGTTTTTCTACCATAGTTATACTACTTTCTTCTATTTATGCAACAAAGCCCCCGAAGGGGCTTGTGGAGTACAAAGGGTTACATCTCACCCTTGCCATATTCGCCATTCGAATATGGATGTGCGAAGGACTACGTGCGTCTCGGGATCCGTAGTCACCTCGGTGTACTTTCGATGATACAGATGCGATGGCATCCTGAATTTGAAACCAACAGAGTTGGTGACACAAGTGAGACCAGGCCATTTGCGACTCGGTCCAGTCCTGGTCAAAGTCCCATCTTTCCAGTGCGTGGTTGCGATAGGGTAAGTCCTCAGTCTTGGCTCAGTCTGACCCAATTCTTCGACCATTTCTCTCTTGGCTCCATCCTCAGGTCTTTCACCTCGAAGAAGGATGCCAGTCACACCACGGAGATGATGTCTTTGAACAATCGTACCACCATTGTGGACTTGCCTTTCTTCGTAGAGCTCGAAGATGTCGCCACTCTCTTCGTCCTCATAGAAAGGCAAAATGTTGCCTGCATTGATTTTGAGAATGAGCACCCCTTCTTCATCAACGAGGAACACCTGTTCTTCACGAAGCCTCTTGAGGAGTTCATCCAGAGTGTAACTTGGCGCTACACCCCACTTGCCGTACTTGACACGATGTTTGTTCAGAAGTTTGACCACTTGGTCTCTTGTCACTTTGGGACCATTGAGGATAGTTGTCATGTTCGTGCTGTGTTTACGAAGTCTGCAATATTTATACTCCTTTTCTAGAAAAAAACCACCCCTCGAAGAGGGGTGTTGAGGTCGCATAGATCACGAGTGATCTACGGCATACTAGCGATAGGACGCCATCTGAAGAACGTAATCTTGGTGATTTTTCCTTCAGCTTGGTACGTTTTCTTATATTCTTCCTTAAACAAACTACTCGGAAGTATGAGATCAAAATGTATAACTTTTGTGACACTCCGTATTCCGTACCAGATTGTAGACTGGTCGATTACCAAGGTCTTGCAGTCACAAGACTTCTTTGAAAACCTGCATAATTTCAGAGTGGCAAATCGTGGTTCACTTTGTCCCAAGTTGTCTGCCAAGACATTTCTCGCAGACTCTTCGACCCTGCTTCCGCTCAGGTGTATTCCGGTAAAACCACTACCGTGTGTCACTGATGACGAGCCGTCGTTATGATTCGTCGACTGTTTTTGGAGTTCGAGGAAAGTAAGATTGGGCAATTTGTATAGTACCCGCACGATTACCAGCTTTTGCCTGATTTCGAGCTGGTGCTCTCTTTCTGTATAGACCAGTTCCAATTCTCCAGTCTGTACTCGTTGTACTAGCTCTTGGAGAGGGCGATGAGTACCTTGACCGCAAAGGGAAAGGTCGACGTGATTATCTTGCAGTAGTTTCACTACAAGCCGTTCTGTCACTTTCGGTCCTGTGATTTTCATTATGATCTTTTTCTAGGTTCTAAGTTGTTTTATACCTGTTTTTGCGGTATTCTGCAATGAAAGACGACTACTAAGTGATATAATTTATTGATGCGTACATCGTGGAATAAAGGATATACAAAAGAGACCAATTCTTCGGTTTTAAATATTTCTCTTACAATGAAAAGAAAAAGACTTGATAATTTTTTCAATTATCGGGAAAAATTGAAATTATTAGGAATAATTCCTTCTAAATACCCACCTTTATTGAAGAATGGCGATCTTGCCGAATTAATTGGTGTGATTTTGGGTGATGGGCATATAGAAAAATTTCCAAGGACAGAATGTCTTTATATTTTAATGTATAAGGATTAGATTGTACCAAAAGGATATAAGTAAACGTCTAAGTATTCCGTTTGGCGCGAGGCTCGACAAGACATTTTTAGTTCCAAAATGGATTTTGAAAAACGAGGCTTTCGTGATAAGGTATTTGCGTGGTTTGTATGAAGCAGAGGGCTCAGTAAGCGCCCATGAAGCTACAAGCACTTACAAACTATTTTTTACAAACAGGAATAAATCCTTGAAATCTATAGTCTTAACTTTACTTAAAAAGCTTGGATTTCATCCTCATGTGTCCGGTGATAATGTTCAACTTTCTAGGAAGATTGAAGTTGAAGAATTTGTTCGATTGATACAGTTTAGAAAATATTGAAAACTTGCGGGATGGTGTAATGGTAGCACGTCGCTCTCTGAAAGCGAAAATTTTGGTTCGAATCCAAGTCCCGCAGCCAAATTTTTAAGCGTAAAAATTTGCTTCAAGAGAGCACTGCGAGAAGTGAAATGTTTGTAATTTTGCTTAAAGAGAGTATTGCAATAAGTAAATATATATGCAAAAGAATATTCCACAAATTATTAAGGATGTAGGCTTTGATTTCAGTTGGGATGAAGAGAAAGTTTGGGCTCTCGATTATAAAGCAGAAGAAATGCTCATAGACGAACTTGTGTGGCATTTTGATATTCCATTTCACTGGTATGGTGGTGAAATTTACAATCTGACTTCAAAGGAAATTATCCAAAATCCTGATAAGTACAAGGATGAATATGATAGGACAATGCGTGCAGATCTATCTCACCCAATAGACATAATGGAGAACAAGGGTCGTTGGCTAATTCTCGATGGTTTACATCGTCTAATGAAATCTTTATTCTAGGTAAAAAGAAAGTTATGGTCCGCAAAATACCTCGAGAGCGAATAAAAGATATTGAGGTGTGGGATTAGTTTATATTTTTTGCTCACTACAGTGGGCCATTTTCTTTTATTGTAATTTTTCCTTGATAAGTTATATAATCTCAATATGAACAATTATTTCCAAAGGTCAGAGCAGTATCCATTCCACATCTCAATCGGCGCTATAGTTGTCGATAAAAACAATAATGTTGGTTGTCATTTAACATATGCAAGTTGATAAACTCTACGACAGTGTAGCTGACGAATATGAAGAATTAATTAACTCTCCAAAAGTTAATGCTCAATTGATGTTTCAATTAAAAAATATTTTTGATAAATACGGAATTACTGGCGGAAGTATTCTCGATCTTGGTTGTGGTCCAGGTAACCTCTCTACTACATTGGTACAAAATTTTATTTATACAGGCATTGATATTTCCGAAAAAATGTTGCTCAAGGCGAAAGAAAAGGGTTACGACATTATTAAGGGCAAGATTGAGGATTTGCTGAAAACTATTCCAAGTAAATCATTTGATTATGTAGTCTCTTTAAGTGCTTTTTATTTTATTAAAGATATAAACTCCCTCATTCCAGAATTGGATAGGATTGCCAAAAAAGCTTGGCTAATAAGTCTCGCAGATATTACCGAGACTTATGCAAAAGCTTTCTCTATTCATGCTCCTCTCTACAATCACACCAAAATAAAATTCGATCATTTGGATGAAGATATAACATTTATTGCTTGGACATCACCTTTTTCTGGAGAGGTCATAAGAGAGAGGATGGTTTTTAACATAAAAAGTGTTATTGACTAATTAATATATTAATGTTTAGCTACTAATTAGCTGTAATTTAGTTAGCGGTGTATCGCTTCACTGAAACACGCTCAGTAGAGCATAAGCGATTTGATCGTTGAAAGGAGAACAACATGGCTGACATTGAAATGCCAAAGTCCGTACCGTGTCAATTCGAATTATCGTGGCGGGGTCGGTGTGGTATACCGAGCACAAACGGATGGTGTAGCAAGCACGAACATCTGAAATGTCGCGTTTGTGGTAAGAAAGCAACACGCGATTGTGGGCATACGAGCTCGTTAGTCTGTGGAGCTCCTCTCTGCCAGACTTGTCAACATTCACTGGATGGTAACAGTCATGTAACTGGCGAGGTTTATAAAGAGCAGGTCCACAGGCAAAAACAAGAAGCGGCTGCACGCCCAACAACAACTACAGTTGGTGCATTTACAA